>JBBSUJ010000044.1:0-25289 GCA_038235025.1 Burkholderiales bacterium | reverse complement strand
CAACTATCTGAGCACCTACAACCACCACATCCCGCAGCGCGCCTTAAATCATCTCTCGCCTATCGAGACCCTTCAAGCGTGGAGCAAGAAAGCTCCCGACTTGTTCGTCAAGCGGGTGTATAAACAGGCGGAACTTGACAAGTAGAGGCCTTCCACTGATCGACAAGCGCGTCAATGAAGGAAGCCATACCGTCCAGGCTGTAATCGAAATCCGGTGGAGCCGCCGTCTGACCAAAGCCCGGAAGATCGGGGGCAACGCAGGCGTAGTTCGCACCGATAGCGTCCATCAGAGGCAGCCACAGCGCGCTGGTATCAGGATAGCCATGCAGAAGCAGGACTGGTGTGCCTTCGCCGGCCGTATGTGCGTGGAGATCAAGGCCGCGCACAGGCAGCGTGAGCGAGTGGTGGTGCAAAGTAGACATGTAGAGCGGTGAAGCAAAAAGGATGTGCGACTGTGGCAGCTGGGCGCGCGTGTGTATTGAACGTTTGCGTCATCGGCCGCCTACCTGTTCGAATCCGAATCACCAGGATTGCCGATGGCCCAACGCCGAATCACGCGACCCCCGCGACCCCCGCGACCCCTGCGCTTATGCACAAAACTACGGCGCGCTGGATACCTCACGGCTCGGCTCGGCTCGGCACTGGCAGGATGCGTGCGTGCTTGCCTCTGCCGCCATACCTTGGGGCGACTTGCACCTTGGCTTGAACTGAGTCGATATTGCGTAGCGAACGGGCTTTTCAGATCAAGCACACCTGAGCAAGGAACTGCGTCGCTTTTCCGGTTTCAGCTCAGTCTCGCTGCGCGAGGGTGTCGTGATCGATAGGGCGGTCTGGGTTCATCGCCTGTGGTCGCGATGCCATCCACTCTGAAAAATGCTGTGCCGGGAGTTCAATCGGGCGTAAACAAACGCTCGAATTTGTCGCGGTCTTTGGCCAGCTCGAACGTAACGAACTGGCCCATCTTTCCATCGCGCTCGCGGCACGCCGCGTACAGCGTGGCTTTGCCTTCCAAATGGAAATCCTCCAGCACAATGAGCGCGTACGGATACGGCAGGAACAGCTGCACGCCGAACACCTCGCGGTGACGGTTGCGGGGCGAGGGGTAGAGCTTGTAGCCCGGGATGTCGAGTGTCTGGGTGACCATGCAGTGGCGTCGGTAGTGCGGGAGAAGGCAGCGGTAAGCAGTGTGCCGCAGCAAATAGAGGTGGTAGAGGCTGGTAAGTGGCTAGTGACCGCTAGTCGTGCCGTTACAGTGCCAGCAATGCTACACACTCATTTCCACATCTTTTTGCAAGGCCCTGCGCATGGCCACGCGTGACAAAAACGTTTGGGCGCTCAAGGTGCTGGGGCTGGTCAAGTCCGGCAAGCTGGATGCTGCGCTAGCGCAAACCCAGGTAGCGCCCACGGCGGGCGACATTGAGCGGTTGCAGGCCTTGTTGGCGGCGTTACCGAAAACACCGGCCCTGCGTTTGTTCAAGGCTCAGGTGGAAGACGCACGCGCGCTGATGGCCGCCCCGCGTTTGCATCGCGCGCCTTGAGCACGGCTGAACATCAGCGTGTGAACGCGATTCATATCGCCATTCAGACGCAAGATTTTGACGTGTCCAAAGAGTTGGCGGCGCTGCGCGCGCAAGACGCGCGCATTGGCGCGGTGTGCAGTTTTTTGGGTACCGTGCGCGACCGCAACGGGCCTGATGCAGGGGTCGCCGCCATTGAGTTGGAACACTATCCCGGCATGACGGAGCGTTCCATTCACGCCATGGCGCAGGACGCATTTGCGCGCTTCGACATTTTTGGCGCGCGGTTGATTCACCGGGTGGGCTTGCTGGCACCGCTGGACCAGATCGTATTGGTCGCGGTCAGCTCGGCGCACCGTGGGCAGAGCTTTCAGGCCTGTGAGTTTCTGATGGACTACCTCAAGACCCAGGCACCTTTTTGGAAAAAAGAGACCACGCCCAGTGGCGCGCATTGGGTGGACGCGCGGGTCAGCGACGACGCTGCGCTGGCGCGCTGGGGGATCACCGCCGGGAATGCACCCAGCGTGACCGGTGCGCCACTTGTTACAGGCTAATTTTTAGCATCAAATCGGCCTCTAGCGCTTGCATTGATTGGGCTAGTAGCTCATATCTTAGGAGTCTTCAATACCTGCGATCAAGCGTTTATGGCTTGAAAACAGGCCGTCGTGCCCTAAGGTGGTGGGCATCTGAAGGAGCCCATCCATGCGTCTCGACAAACTCACCACCAAATTTCAGGAAGCACTGGCCGATGCGCAGTCGCTGGCGCTCGCAAACGACAACGCGTACATCGAACCCGTCCACGTGCTGGTGGCGATGCTCCGCCAGGAAGACGGCCCGCGTTCGCTGCTAGAACGCGCTGGTGCCAATGTGCCAGGCTTGCTGGCGGCTGCCGAAGCGCAGGTCAAGCGCCTGCCGCAAGTCACTGGGCAGGACCAAGTGCAGGGTGGGCCAGACCTCTCCCGCGTACTGCAGGCGACCGAAAAAGAAGCCATCAAACGCGACGACAACTTCATTGCGGGTGAGCTGTTCATGCTCGCGCTGACCGATAACAAGGGCGACGCTGGGCGCATCGCCAAAGAAAACGGTGTGACTCGCAAAAGCCTAGAGACGGCGATTGAAGCCGTGCGCGGCGGCCAAAAAATGGACAGTGCGGAAGGCGAGGGCCAGCGCGAAGCCTTGAAAAAATACTGCATGGACCTCACCGAGCGCGCCCGCATGGGCAAGCTTGACCCGGTGATTGGCCGCGACGATGAAATTCGCCGCGCCATCCAGGTGCTGCAGCGGCGCACTAAGAACACCCCCGTGCTGATTGGCGAACCCGGTGTGGGCAAGACGGCGATTGTTGAAGGACTGGCGCAGCGCATCGTCGCCGGCGAGGTGCCCGATTCGCTCAAGGGCAAGCGGGTGCTGTCGCTCGATATGGCGTCGCTTTTGGCGGGTGCCAAATTCCGCGGCGAGTTTGAAGAGCGGCTTAAAACGGTGCTTAAAGAGCTGGCCAAGGACGAAGGCCAAACCATCGTCTTCATCGACGAGCTGCACACCATGGTGGGCGCCGGCAAAGGCGAGGGCGCTATGGACGCGGGCAACATGCTCAAGCCTGCCCTGGCGCGCGGGGAGCTGCACTGCGTGGGTGCTACTACGCTGGATGAGTACCGCAAATACATTGAAAAAGACGCTGCGCTCGAGCGGCGTTTCCAGAAAATTCTGGTGGGCGAGCCTACTGTGGAAGCCACGGTGGCCATTCTTCGCGGGCTCAAAGAACGCTACGAGCTGCACCACGGTGTGGAAATCACCGACCCGGCCATCGTGGCCGCAGCAGAGCTGTCCAACCGCTACATCACGGATCGCTTTTTGCCCGACAAGGCGATTGATTTGATCGACGAGGCGGCGGCCAAAATCAAGATTGAGATCGACTCGAAACCCGAGGTGATGGACAAGCTCGACCGCCGGTTGATACAGCTGCAAATCGAGCGTGAAGCCGTTAAAAAAGAAAAAGACGAAGCCTCACAAAAACGCCTGGGTTTGATCAAGGAAGAAATCGTCTCCCTGCAAAAAGAAATCGCTGATCTCGATGAGGTCTGGCAGGCTGAAAAAGCCCAGGCGCAGGGCAGTCAGCAGGTGCGCGAGGAGCTGGAACAGGCCAAGCTGCAAATGGAAGAATGGAAGCGCAAGGGCGATTTCAACAAAGTCGCCGAGCTGCAGTACGGCAAGTTGCCTGAGCTGGAAAAGCAGTTGAAAGAGGCGCAGGACAAGGAGTCCGGTGCCGGCGCACACACGCCCAACCGGCTGCTGCGCACGCAGGTGGGAGCCGAGGAAATTGCCGAAGTCGTCAGTCGCGCCACCGGGATTCCGGTATCCAAAATGATGCAGGGCGAGCGAGACAAACTGCTGCTGATGGAAGCCAAGCTGCATCAACGCGTGGTGGGGCAAGATGAAGCCATCGCGGCCGTGGCCAACGCCATTCGCCGCTCGCGTTCGGGCCTGTCGGACCCGAGCCGGCCCACCGGTAGCTTCTTGTTTCTTGGTCCCACCGGCGTCGGTAAAACTGAACTGTGCAAGGCGCTGGCCGGCTTTATGTTCGACAGTGAAGACCATCTGATTCGCATCGACATGAGCGAATTCATGGAGAAGCACTCGGTGGCACGCCTGATCGGCGCGCCACCCGGTTACGTGGGTTACGAGGAGGGCGGCTACCTGACCGAAGCCGTGCGCCGCAAGCCGTATTCGGTGCTGCTGCTCGATGAAGTCGAAAAAGCCCACCCAGACGTGTTCAACGTGCTCTTGCAAGTGCTGGACGACGGCCGCCTCACCGATGGCCAAGGGCGCACGGTGGACTTCAAAAACACGGTGATCGTGATGACCAGCAACATCGGCTCGCATTTGATCCAGGCCATGGTCGGTCAGGATGCAGAAGACATCAAGGATGCTGTGTGGGGGGAACTCAAAAACCATTTCCGACCCGAATTCCTCAACCGCATCGATGAGACGGTAGTGTTCCACTCGCTAGATGCGGCGCATATTGAATCGATTGCACGCATTCAGTTGCAGATTTTGCAGGCGCGACTGGCCAAAATGGAGCTTGATTTGCAAGTGTCGGAAACCGCGTTGGCGGAGCTGGCCAAGGTTGGGTTTGACCCGGTATTTGGTGCGCGGCCACTCAAGCGGGCGATTCAGCAGCGTATCGAAAACCCGCTGTCCAAATTACTGCTCGAAGGGCGTTTTCCGCCCAAGAGTACGATTGCCGTCGATGTGGACCCGGTGCAGGCGCCGGGGGTTTTCCGCTTTAGTGGCGGGGATTCACTGGCCGCCGCGTGAAGGTTGGAGTGATGCTGAAATGATAGCTGCTAGCTCTTTCCGGATAAGCGCTAGCAGCGTTTTTTGCCTCAAATAGAAAGTTTGTTTTGGATGAAATAGTGCTTCGGGTTGTAAGCCTCGTGGTGAAGCTTTTTGTGGTGGTCGCTGCCGCGGTGGTGTTCCTCAGCCTGCTGGTGGCCATGCTGCTGCTGGCTGCGCACTGGGGATTGCGTGTGTTGTGGGCCCGCATCACGGGCAAGCCTGCAGCGCCGTGGGTGATGGGCGTTGATCCGCGTTCTGCATGGCGTGCTACCGCCCGCCGAGAAGCGGCGCGTCCTCCTGACAAGCCACCGCCCGAGCAAGAGCCTCCCGCGCCCCCGCAGGCCGGCGCTGCAGGCCCATTGATGCGCCCGCTACCGGGCACCGAAGAGGTAACCGATGTTCAAGCCCGCGACGTGCGTGACCCACGCACGTCCGTTCGATGAGACGGGTGCGCGCCGGTTCGTGCTGGTGGGCAACCCCTTGCAACGATTTCGAAACGTGACAAAAACCAGGCGCTTGACAGCTGGTTCCTTCTGCCTTCGCGCCGCTCTTGTAAGGACGCGCACCACTACCATTCCTTCATGAACTCTAACGACTTGCGTGCGCGCTTTGATGTCCAGTACCAAGCCAGCCGCGAGCACGTGGCGGTGCCACTGGTGGTGCGCCGGGAGCGTGTGCTGCGCATGCAAAAGCTGCTGGACGAGCACAGCAGCACGCTGGCGGCGGCCGTTGAGGCTGATTTCGGTGTGCGCTCGCCGCGCCTGACTGAGGTTGCGGACCTGTTCGTGCTGCGCACGCTCATCAGCCACACTCTCAAGCACTTGGCGCGTTGGAGCCGAACGCAAAAGGTGCGCACGCCTTTGTATTTGCTGCCCGCCAGCGCGCGCATTGAGCGCCAGCCGCTGGGCGTAGTGGGCGTTATCTCACCCTGGAACTACCCGGTGCAGCTGGCATTGGCACCTGTGATCACCGCGCTGGCCGCCGGCAACCGCGTAATGCTCAAACCCAGCGAGTTGACGCCGCACACCTCTGCGCAGCTGGCGCGCCTGCTGGCGCAATTCTTTACGCCTGAAGAGGTCTGCGTGGTGCAGGGCGATGCGGCGGTTGCCAGCGCTTTCGCGGCGCTTCCGTTTGACCATTTGTTGTTCACCGGCTCCACGGCGGTCGGCCGCAAGGTGGCCCAGGCCGCCGCCGCCAACCTCACGCCCACCACGCTGGAGCTGGGCGGCAAGTCGCCCTGCATTCTTGACGCCGATTGCCAGTTGGAGGACGCGGCTCTCAAGATTGCCCACGGCAAGCTGCTCAATGCTGGCCAGACTTGCATTGCGCCCGATTACGTACTGGTGCCACGCGGTAGCGAAAGCGCTTTTGCCGACGCCTACAAGGCGGCCGTCGCTAAGCTCTTTCCCCGCATCGCAGGCAACCCCGATTACGCCTCCATCATCAGCCCGCGCCATTTGGCGCGGCTGCGCACCATGCTGCAACAGGCCCAAACCCAAGGCGCGCAGGTGTTGTCCATGGACCCTTCACCGGGCGAATCCATAGCCCCCAAAGCGGCTGCGCTGGATGGCGCTACCAGCCGCCAGATGTCGCCCACCCTGGTGCTGGGCGCCACCTCGGAAATGCAGCTAATGCAAGAGGAGATTTTTGGACCCATCCTGCCGGTCATTTCTTACGACCGGCTGGACGACGCCATCGCGCACATCAACGCCGGCCCGCGCCCTTTGGCGCTCTATTGGTTTGGTAACAGCGAGAGCGTGCGCGACGACGTGTTGGCGCGCACCGTGAGTGGCGGTGTCAGTGTGAACGATACCCTCATGCACATCGCCCACGACAACCTGCCATTTGGCGGCGTGGGTGACAGCGGCTGGGGTTCGTACCATGGCGAGCAAGGCTTTCTGCGCTTTTGCCACCAGAAGTCGGTATTGATCCAGTCGCGCTGGTCGCTGGGTTCGGTTTTTTACCCGCCGTATGGCGCGCGGTTGGACCGCACGCTGAAGCTGTTGCGGCGCATTTTGTAGCTGCAGCCTTGCTCGAAAAGCACGTTGCTACTGGCGCTTCTGGCGAAGATCGCTGTGTGCGCTAGCCAACATAACAGGCCTCCGCAAAGCTGTAACAAAGGTTTGCGGCGACAATGCCGGTCGTTTTCGTCTCGCCGGTTTCACTTTCTTTTTTGTAATCAGTTGGTTTTTTCATGTCCAGTATTCAGGTTCGCCCCGCTACGCTTCGCGATGCAAAAGCCATCGCCCAAATCCACACCACTTCCGCCCAAGAGGCCTACCAAGGCATCGTGCCGGATGAGCAGCTCAAATCCCTCTCCGTCGACAAACGCCAAGCTTACTGGCGCGAAGCCATCGAATACTCCGAGCCACAGGTGCAGGTGGCGGTCGAGGGCGAGAAAGTCGTCGGCTTTGTCGGCTATGACCGCTCGCGCGACGAAAAGTCTCGCCCCACTACCGGTGAAATTTGGGCTATTTACGCTGCGCCCACACACTGGAATATGGGCGTGGGCCTGGCCTTGTGGGACGCCGCGCGCGATGGCCTGCAAGAAGAAGGTTGCACCAACGTGACGGCCTGGGTGCCACTGCGCAACGAGCGCGCCATCCGTTTCCACGAACTCGCCGGCTTCAAACGCGAAATGGCCACGGCAAAAACCGCCGTAGTCGGCAGCGTGAAGATTGAAGAAGTTCGCCTTAAACGCGCCTTAGCCGGTTGAACGGCGCAAGCTCCACACCCATGACCCAAACTGCCGCAAGCCCTTCTGCTCCTAAAGCCCCCAACGTCAAAGAAGGCGCCAAAGACGCTGCCAGTGGCGCAGAAGCGGCACACGCTGTCATCGCTTCTCACATCACCTGGACCGCAGGCGATGGCACTGAACGCACCGCCATCTGGCACAGCGAATCGCACGCCGCCGCACCGCGCCGCACGGTGTTGGCGAACGACACCCTGAGCGCAGACAGCGCTTACCGCCTGGCGTGCGCTGGCACCGGCATGTTGTGGCGTGGCGATTTCCAAAACGCCCGCCAAATGCTGCAAGCGCTGGCGCGCAGGGTGGACAACAAGCCGCCCAAAATGGCTGCGCGTGCGGCTGAAAAAGCCGCTGCTGCCACCCCAGCCGAGCGCTTTCACTTGCACCGCCAAGCCCAGTCGCAACGCGCCCGCTCCCTGGGCACGCTGCTGATCGAATTGCAGCCGGACTATTCCATTGAACTGCGCCGTGCACCCGATTGGCGCGAAGCCATCACCGAAGCCTGGGGCGCGCCCACGGGCCAAAAGCGCATCGCCTCGCTGCGCGAACTGCTGGGCATCGTCGGCGCGCACGAATGGCGCAAAAAAGGCGTTGAAATTCCTGCCTTGGGCGATGCGCCCGGCAACCACATCCACCCGCACTACGGCGTGTTTTCGCCGGTACGCGGCGAATACCTGCAACTGGTGGCGCAGCAGGCACTGCCCCAGGGCGCGGCGCTGGCGTTTGACATTGGCACTGGCACCGGCGTGCTGGCCGCGCTGCTTGCGCGGCGCGGGGTCGCCAAAGTAGTCGCCACCGAAAACTCACCGCGCGCCTTGGTGTGTGCCAAGGACAACTTTGCACGTCTGGGGCTTACCAAACAGGTGCAACTGCTGAATGCGGATTTGTTCCCGCCCGGCCGCGCGCCGCTCATCGTGTGCAACCCGCCGTGGCTGCCGGCACGGCCCAGCTCGGCGCTGGAGCATGCCATTTACGACGAAGGCAGTCGCATGCTGCAGGGGTTTCTGGCGGGCGTTGGTGAGCATCTGTCGCCCGGTGGCGAAGCCTGGCTGCTGCTGTCCGACATTGCAGAGCACATGGGCCTGCGCACGCGTGAAGAACTGCTCGGCTGGATGGACGCCGCTGGCCTGCAGGTACTGGGTCGCAGCGAGGTGCGCCCCCAGCACGGCAAGGCGCAGGACGTTGATGACCCACTGCACGCGGCGCGCGCGGCGGAAGTGACCTCGCTGTGGTGCCTGGCTGCAAAAGCATAAGTCGCTCATTAATTAATAGCTACTCGTGCTTGCTGCATAAGCGCTAGATGCCATTTTGGCTATAATTTTTGATCCTTTGGCGGGTGTGCCGCTGGCGTCTTGTCATTCACCATTGCGCTCCTTGCCATCGCGCCCCTTGGTGTTGCTCGCGCCTATGGAGGGCATGCTGGACTTCGTGCTGCGCGACATCCTCACGCGCGTGGGCGGGGTAGACCGCTGCGTCTCTGAATTCATACGGGTCACCGGCACCTTGCTGCCCGACAAGGTGTTCCACCGCTATCTGCCTGAACTGCGCAACGGCGGCCGCACGCTGGCCGGAACACCGGTGCGTGCGCAGCTGCTGGGCTCAGATCCCGCCAGCATGGCGGACAACGCTGGCGCACTGGCCGCATTGGGGCCTGAGGGCATTGACCTGAACTTTGGCTGCCCGGCCAAAGTGGTCAACCGCCACGGCGGCGGCGCGGCCATGCTGCGCGAGCCCGAGCGGATCGCCCAGGTGGTATCTGCCGTGCGGCGCGCCACCCCGCCCGACATGCCGGTGTCTTGCAAGATGCGGTTGGGCTATGACGATCCGGCGGTGGCCGTGGCGTGCGCGCAGGCGATGGCTGATGCGGGTGCTTGCGAGATCGTGGTGCATGCGCGTACCAAGCAAGACGGCTATCGCCCCCCGGCTTACTGGGGGCTGATTCCCGCCATTCGCGCCGCAGTGGCTGTACCGGTGGTGGCGAATGGGGAAATTTGGACGGTGCAGGACGCGTTGCGCTGCCGCGAGCAGGCTGCTGGAAACGCGCTGATGCTGGGACGCGGCATGGTGGCGGACCCCGGTTTGGCGCTGGCACTGCGCGCCCACGATGCCGCGCCGGGTAAGGGGCTCGCCACTGAGTTCGACGCTTTGTCATGGTGCGCGTTAGTGCCTCACCTGTTGGACTTCTGGCAGCTGGTGTGTACGCATTTAGAGCCCCGGCAGCGCGCCGGGCGGCTCAAGCAATGGCTCAACCTGCTGCGCCGCCGGTATCCCGAAGCGCAGCAGGCTTACGACAGCCTGCGCGTGCTCACGGAAGATGCCGCTGTGGGCGCAGCGCTGGCACGCATTTCGCACGCTGCACAGCAGCGGACGTCCTGCACAACCCCCTGCGGTGCGTGAGGGTGCGGGCCCGGGCAGTCTGCTGTGTTGCTTCTCTTGCCAATAGCTCGGCCTACAGGCGAGAAGAGGGGCTATGCGGCCCGTCCCGATCCGCATCACCGCGCACTCGCGAGGGTAATACAGCCCATTTTTGGCGAGTGACTTGCAGCGCGGGTTTTGACGTTCAACGCTGACTGACAACGTCCGCGTGTTTGCGCTGGTTACAGTAAGTGGTCGGGCGCGAGGGGGGCAAGCACCGTCATGAGAAGTCGCAGCAAAAAGCTGGTGTCAGGTTCTGACCGCATGTCCGCCAAGTCGCTGCCTTGGGGTGCTTGCCACACCAGACCTTGCTGGTCTTTTTCCACATGCCAAGCCAAATTGCGCATGCCGGACTCGATCTGCCGCGACGCTTGGTCGGACAGTTTGCGGCTGCGAATCAGCAGCGCGATTTCGGTGTTTTGCAACTCCGAGCGCAAATCGAGGTTCATGGAGCCAATAGCCAGAAGGTGGCCGTCCATCACCAACAGTTTGGAGTGAAGCATGGCGCGCGAGCTGCCTGTGGCACTGCCACCCGAGCCCGACAGCCCGAACGCATTGCGCAGGCCCGCTTGCTCTGCTCGCATCTCATACAGCTCTACCCCCAGGGCAAGCAACGCTTCCCGGTGGCCCATGTAACCCGCGTGCGCAATGGCTGCGTCGTTGGAGGCCAGGGAGTTGGTTAGCACCCGCACCCGCACACCTCGCGCACGGGCGCTTTCAAAGGCCTGCATGATGTCCCGGCCGGGAACGAAGTAGGGTGAAACAATCAGCAAGTCGCGCTTGGCTTGGTCCATTACCTGCAGAATGCCGTCCACCACGGTGTCGCCTACGGGTTCTTCCACCAGGGCGTCGCCGGTTTCAGCTTTGTTGTCCTGCGCCACCTTCTGCGCTTGTGTCTTTGCCGCAGGCTTGCCCGTTGCCGCAGCAAACAACTCTGCTTTGGCCTGTGTGCTGGCACCTCCCTCCTGGGGCGCGCGCGCCGGTGCCTCGCGCGGGGCCGAGCCGCTGCTTCCCACAGCAGCAATCTTGGCGGGCTTATCGGCCAGCATGGCAGCGGGTGCCCAAACCAGCTTGGCAGTGGCCAGGTTCATGGGAGCGAACTCGGCAGCGCGCTCCTTTTGAAAATCTTTTACGTCCTGTTCGCTGACCGTCTCGGTGTCGGCTGGCGTATCAGGTGCCGCTTCAGCGCTAGCCGCGTTACGCACCGTTCGCGCGGTGGCTGCCTGATCTTGGGTGCCACTTTCGGCCGGTTCGTCGGCCTTGGCAGCGTCCGCGGCGCGAATGGTTTCGCGCATTTCCAGCAGCTCTTCTTCGCTGATGAGCGAGTCGACCGGATAGGCCCGCTCGTTGTTCCAGTAGTCGTCAAAGCTGGAAGACAGCTGAGTGACAACGGGCCCCACCGCCAGCACATCGAGATCGACAAAGTTGCCTTCCTCGGCGTTGCCAAAATATGCGTCGCCCAGATTGCGCCCGCCCGTCACGCCCATGGCGTTGTCTGCAATAAACAACTTGTTGTGCATGCGCTGCTGCGCTCGCGAAAAATCCATCACGGCGCTGAAGATGCGGCCAACCTTTGACGCGCGCGGTCCTGCCACAGGGTTGAACATGCGCATCTCGATGTTCGGCTCGAACGCTAGGCGCATCACCTGCGCGTCTCGCCCGGTGCTGTGAAAGTCGTCCAGCAAGACCCGTACCCGCACGCCGCGGCGGGCTGCAGCCACCACACTTCTCAGTAAGCGCGCGGTGCTCGCGTCGGCATGAATGGCGTAGTACTGCAAGTCCAGCGTTTTTTCGGCTGACTGAGCCAGCGCCAACCGGCTGCCGTAGGCGTCTTCCGGTCCGCTCAGCAACCGAAAGCCTGACGCAGCAGCGCCGGGTACGCCTGCATGGCGCTTCTGCACCAGCAGGCCCAGCTCGGTGCTGGCCGGATTCTTAAGGGCGTAAGAGGCCGGCCTAGAGACGTCCTGGGGCAAGCCAGTACAGGCGCTGAGGGCAGCACAGAACGCAAGAAGGGCCAATGGGGCGCGAATCATCATGGTGGGGTATGGGTGCGCGGTGCCGGCGAAACACCGGTTTCAGGCCATCGGCCCGCGTAACTTGGTGTAAGCGTAGCAGCCGCGCGGCAGGGGTTGCGTCAGACGCCGCGCCGGCTGCGCTGTAGCTTTTGTTGCAGCGGTTGCAGCGGTTGCAGAGATGCCAGGGAGCCTCGGGCGGCGGTATCGGCCGCCCAATTCCTCTGTGAGCCGCACGCGCAGCGGCGCATTCACAAGGGCAACGGTTGGAGATATCTCGGCTGCACTGAGCATTGCGACAACAGAAAGCGTGCCACTTTTCATGCTACGATAATGGTAATTCATTATCGTTAGAGTGAAGCCATGACTTGCCCCCTCTTTTCGTCACTGTGCTTTGCGGCCATTTCTGCGCGGGAAACCACCTTGTTCAATCACGCGCTTCGCATCCCGACAGTCGGCGCTTGGAGGTGGCGTAAACGACCTGAGCCAACCCAAGATAAATGCTCCATCGCCGGACGCGAAACGCGGATTTTGCGCACTGAGCGGGCGGCGGTGACGTCAATGAATTCGTTTTCGTGGCGCAGCTATGGCCCGCGCCGCCATCGATCGAGTCTGGAGAGCCATGAATCTGAGCGTCAACGAGACGCGCAACGGTATGGGTGGTTGCGCGCCCTCGGCCGACCTTTTGCGCAATGGAAGCGGTCGGTTGAGCCCGCCGCAGCCTGATTTATTGCTAGCGCCGCGTAACACTTTTCGAGCCCAGTCTCCCTCTCTATTTACTTGCCACAAGGAAACAGATCTGTGAAATCCCAATCCATCCAACCGTTTCGATACGTCTTGACTGCGCTTGCAGCTACCACCCTGCTAGTCGCGTGCGGCGGCGGCGGCGAAGAAAATTTGCGCGATGTGGCCACCACCATCGACACCGCTGGCCGTCTGGCACTGACCGAGAGCAATGCAAAGGCCCTACACGTTCATGATCTGGACAGCAGCGCCGTGCAGGCCACCCACCAACTCGACAACGTGCCGACCGCGCTTTACACCAGCCCAGGCGGGCGTTACGCCGTGGCTGTGCAGCGTGCTCAGGACTTGGTGCAATTTGTGGATGCTGGCGTTTGGCAAGAAAACCATACCGACCATCTGCACGACTACAAGGAGGCCTCCAAGCTGATGGGCTTCAAGCTCACTGGCTCCAGGCCCACCCATTACGATATTCAAGAGGGCGTGCAGGCAGCTTTCTTCATGGACGGAAATGCCACGGCAACACCTGTTCAAAACGCAGGCATACGTTTGTTTACCGAGAGTTCGATCGCCTCTGGCCAGGTAGTAGCCAGCCTGGACTTAGCCCTTCCAATTCACGGTCTGGGTGAACCGGTGGACGACAAGTTGTTGACCGTATCTCGCGCTGCCGACGCAGCCGACACCCTGCCGACCCATTTGAATTTGTACCAACGCAGTGGCAGCAGCTACACCTTCGACCGCCAGCTCGCCACACGTTGTAATGGCATGCACGGCAGCTACTCATCGGGCAGCTACACGGTAGCCGGTTGTATCGACGGCGTGCTCTTGGTCAAACACACCAGTGCCACAGCCGTGAGCGATCAGAAGGTAACGACACCACTGCGCGTTGGCACGCTGGCCGGCCATCCCAAGTTGCCCGGGCATTTCATTGGTGTTGCCAGCGACGGCGTGGCTCCAGCCCCTATCACCACTCGCTTTTATGCCATTGACGGTGACGCGGCCAGCTCTACTGAGTTAGTGCCCGCCGGCTGGGCGACTGGCAGCATCCGCCGCGCTCATGGCTTTGACCGCAGCGGCACGCGCTTTTATGTTTTGGACAACCTGGGTGCATTGAACGTGTTTCAGCGTCAAAGCAGTGGCTGGGTAAATGTCGCGCGCATTGATGGTGCTGTGCCCGTGATGCCCACGGCTGCGCCTTGGCCTGTGATTACTGCCAACGGTGCGCGCGACGAGGTTTACATCACCGACCCCGCGGCCAGAAAACTCGTGGTGCTCAACAGCAGCACGAATGCGATTGCTGCTCGCCATGATCTGGGTTACACGCCGTCGAACGCGGTTTGGTTGGGAATCAAGCGATGAACACCATCTGCAAAGTTGGCGTGTTCGCTGCGGCCATGACAGCGTTCTCGCTGCAAGCGCAAACAGGCGCGAGCCCGCCACCCGGTGTGAACTCCACGGGCTGGGAATTCGGTGCCGTGCTCGATGTCGCCCACACCACCCGTCCGCTGGCTTTGGGCCAGCGTGAGCAAGGCTTGGCGTTAGGCCACAGCGACGGGGTGGCGCGTGGCTCGCTGGGCCGCCACTTCAGCGCACAAATAGGCGCTGCCGCCCACAGCCACGATGGAAAATTGGAAGCCGAGTTGGAAGAGGCGTGGATTCAAACACGCACACTGCCGGCCGGTTTGCAGGTTCGCGTGGGACGCTTCGGCTCTCAAATTGGCTACTTGAACGAACAGCACCCGCATGCCGATGACTTCGTAGAGCGGCCCTTGCTTTACCGCGCTTTTTTGGGCGGGCATTGGTTTGACGACGGCCTGCGATTGAACTGGACCGCCCCGACACCGTTCTATTTGAGTTTGGGCACCGAGATATTTCGTGGAGAACAGCTAGTGCAACAAACCGCTAGCTCAAAAAGCTCTGGTGCCATGACCCTCACCGCCAAGTTAGGGGCCGACCTCAACGATTCCCACAGCTGGCAACTCGGCCTGTCCCACCTGCGCAATAACCGCGAGGCGGCTCTTGAAGAAGAGCACGACGAGGACATGGCCGCAGGCTATGGGCATGAGCACGCCCATGCCCATGGCGCGCAGTTCAGTGGTGCGAAGACATCCATGGTCGACTTCACCTGGAAGTGGGCACCTGGAGGCAACAATCGCCAACAACAAGTTCGCGTGAATGCCGAGTGGGCGCGGGTGACGGACCTTAACCGCTTTGCCCGCTCGTCTGACAGGCATGAGGCCGGCTCGCTAGGACTCGTCTGGCGCTTCGCCCCCTCCTGGGAGGTGGGTGCAAGGACTGACTGGTTGCAGGTGCGCATTCCGCACGGAAACCACTTCCACGGCGGCAAGCTCCGAGAGAACGCCGTCATGCTGGCATGGAAGCCCACGCATATGCAGACTGTGCGCCTGCAATTCACCCAGCAAGGTCAAGCGCAGGGCATTGAAGACGCAGCCAAACGTTCGGTGCAACTGCAGTACGTTCTAGCTTTTGGAGCCCATGGTGCACATTCGTATTGACTCGTGGAGCGCCCGCATCGCGGGCATTTTGGTGTGCCTGTTTACTACCCCGACCCAAGCGCAAAATGTGTTCGCTTGCGAACCCGAATGGGCCGCTCTTACGCGGGTGCTCTTGCCCGAAGCCAAGCTCTTTGTAGCTACCCATGCACGGCAAGACCCGCATTACATTGAGGCCAGGCCTGCCCTGATTGCGCAGTTGCGCTCTGCCGATCTGGCGGTGTGTACCGGGGCGGAACTAGAAGTGGGCTGGTTGCCCACCTTGCAGCAGCGTGCCGGCAACGCCGAGGTGCAAGAAGGTGCTCCGGGCATGTTTTATGCAGCCGATCACGTGGCGTTGATCGACCCCAATCCGGGCGCTAACGGCCGCCCTTTCGCCGGTGACGTTCACGCCTCAGGCAACCCGCATTTGCACACCGATCCGCACCGCGTCTTGCTAGCGGCGCAGGCATTGTCTGGGCAACTGCAAAAGCTGCAGCCCGCGCAGAAGCTGGCTATTGCCAACCGCTATGCCGAGTTTGAAACCCTGTGGAAAGCACGCATCGCAACGTGGGAACGACGCGCCGCGCCGCTGCGTGGCCGTGAGGTGGTGGCGCAACACAGCGGCTATGGCTACCTCTGGCGTTGGTTGGGCATGAAACAAGTGGCCGACCTGGAGCCGCAACCCGGCATGGCCCCCACGCCTGGCCATTTGCACGGCTTGCTGACGCAGCTGCGATCCAAGCCACCGCTGGCCGTGGTGGTATCGAGCTACCAAGACCCGCGTTCTGCACGCTGGCTGGCGGGGCAACTGGGTGGAAACTTGCCCGTGTTGGTGCTACCCGCGACCGTGATGGATACGAGCACTCCTGACGCTCTGGGGCTGTGGTTTGACCAGCTGCTTGATGAGCTGCTGAAAGCCGCGGAGCGCTGACGTGCAAGACGTTGCCGCGCAGTGGTGGTTTTTGGCACCTGCTTTTGCTTTGCTTTTTGGTGTGCTGGCTTTGGCACCATTGGGCGCGCAGGTGTTGGCACGCGGAGTCGTCTTCATCGACCTGGCTGTGGCCCAGGCCGCGGCCGCAGCGGCGCTTTGGGCTGGTGCATTGACCGCCCATCCTTCTGTGCTGCAGACCCAGGTTATTGCTGCCGCCGGTGCGCTGGCCTGCGCAGCATTTGTAGCGCTGCTGGCCCGTCGCTGGCCCGCACAGCGTGAAGCCTTGATTGGTCTGGCCTACGTGATGGGGGCCAGCTTGGCCCTTCTGGGCGCGCGGCTCAATCCCCACGGCCGCGAACGAATGTCGGAGTTGCTCGCCGCCGACGTGCTGTGGGCCGGATGGTGGCAAGTGGTCCTGCTGGGCGTTTGCGCCGTGCTGATGTCGGCGTTGAACCGCTGGGGCCCCAGCTTGCTGAGGCGCGATACCGTGTTTTATGTGGCGTTTGCTCTGGTGGCCAGTGTGGTGGTGCCTATTCTTGGCTTGTTCGTGGTGTTTGTCGCCTTGATCGCCCCCGCCTTGTGGTTTCGTTCTGGCACCGCCTGGTGGAAGGCATTGGCCGGCACGTTGGCGGCTGGTGCCATCGGCTTGTCGCTGTCGTGGTGGCTGGATGCGCCCAGCGGGGTTTGTGTGGCGCTGGCCCTAGGTATTTGGGGCGTTGCCAGTGCGTTCACACCAGCTACAGCAGCAGCCCAGCCAAGTTCCGCCTCTTAGTTTCCCAACACATTATTCCCCTTGAGGCCAGGGCGAGCGGTGGGAGGCCGCTGTGAAGCGGCCGGGTGCGGCCGGAGAAAGTTGTGGTGGTGCATCCAAGGCTGCAGCTGTTGGTCCCGATGGCCTGATCCGGGGGCGACGACCGTAACAGCCCACTCGCGCAGCAGCTGGCTGGGGGAGGGCAGCTCAATTGCCACATGCTGCGCTTGCCAGCCATCGCGCCGGATGGTCTGCACGGTCCCCGGTAGCGCGGTGGCCCAGAGTGTCAAAGCTTCTGAGTTTCTTGGTATCGAGGTGCGGCAATGCGCCAGGCGTTTCGCATTTGTAGCGCCTCACCGGCGCAGTTATCTGCACCGCAGGCAGGCGACGGACAGCATAGGTTTTGCAGGCACGCGCTACAGCGCTTCTGGACAGACCCACGCGATCGGCCTGCATTTGCAGGTGAGACGCTGGGTGTGTGGCGCAGCGCTACTGCGCGTAGGGTCTTGAGAGCGCTACTGCGCCGTGGGCACGCATTCGGTCTTGGGCTGCGATCTACCAAACCGAGAGGACCCTCGGTTGCAAAGCGTCGCCGGTACTCCAGCGACTCGGTTGCTTAATGTCCCTGCGCGGCCCGCAGGCGCGCCACTGCAATGCACCGGCGCACCACACGCCCAGCGAACAGGTCGCCCCGACAAAAAACTGGCGTATCCAAAGATACGCCAGTTTGCTACGCTAGTAATAGCTTCTTACCCTTACCCAGTAAGCGCTATAGGGCTATTTGGCTCTTATTTTTCCGCTGCGCGTGCATGTGCCAACCAGCCGTCGAAGGTTTTCTGGTGCGCCTTGATCCAGCCACTGGTGTGACGGTCGATGTCGGCGGCCGACTTCTCGCCAGCGGCCATGCGGTTGTTCTGCGCATTGATGTCGTTGATAGGCAACTCCATCACTTCAAACAGTTTTCCTGCGGCTGGGTTCTTCTCGATGAACGCCTTGTTGGCGACGATCTGCTGCTTGTTCACCACAAACCCGTAGTTCTTGCCATTGGGCAGGGTGGTGTCGAGTTTGCTCTGCTCGCCCGGCAGTGACGAGAACGGCACCTCGAGCCAGACTGCCTCTTTGCCAAGCTTGAGCTGGGCGCTCGCCCAGTACGGTGTCCACGTGTAATAGAAGACTGGCTCGCCAGCCTTGAAGCGGGTGATGGTGTCGGCAATCAATGCTGAATAGCTGCCCTGCTGGTGCGTTACGGAATCCCCCAGCTTGTAGGCCTTGAGGTGGTGCTCAATCACCGCCTCGCAGCCCCAGCCTGGAGTGCAGCCGGTCAGGTCGGCTTTGCCGTCGCCATCGGTGTCAAACAGCTTGGCGATCTTGGGATCGGCGAACTGGCTGATGTTGATGATCTTGTATTTGTCGGCTGTTTTCTTGTCGATCAGGTAGCCCTGGGCCGCGTTGTCCGAATACACCCCTTTGCGAACGAGCTTATCGTCGCCGCCCGCATTTTTGTAGAAGTCGGCGTGCATCGGGTTCCAGTGGTCCGCCAGAAAAGTCGCATCGCCGTTGCCAATGGCCAGGTGGGCTGTTGCGTACTCAATTTCCTTGATAGGTTTGACGTCGTAGCCAAGCTGTTCCAGTGCTTTCATGACAAGCAGGGTTTGAAAGGTTTCTTCTGCGATGGAGCTTTTGAGTGGCTGCACTTCGATGCCTTTGCCAGGCATGTCGGCGGCCAGCGCGGCGCTGGAGGTGCCGAGCAGCCCAACGGCCAGTGCAGTCGCGGCAAGGATGGGATGGGGTTTGAACCAGTTCGTTGGCATAGGAATGGTCCTTGTGGGGTAGGGGAGGGACAGTCTGCAGGTCAGCCCTGGGGGCCAGGGGTGAGGGAAGCAGGCGTGGCAACGCGGGAAGTTGCGGTGCTGGGATGCGCTGGGGGATGCCGTGCGAGGTGACGTTCCCGTGGCCGGCGCTTTGTGTGGTGCCAGGCGTATGAGCCAGCCAGTAGGGCCGGTCTGCCACCAATGGCGCGCGCCGCGACCGGATTGGCCCATGGCCTGGGTAATGCGGTCGAGCGTGATGGCCAGCAAGACGACGCCCAAGCCTCCGATGGTGGCCAACCCCATGTCGAGCCGGCCAATGCCGCGCAGCACCATTTGCCCAAAACCGCCCACGGCGATCATGGAGGCGATGACAACCATGGAGAGCGACAGCATCAGCGTCTGGTTAATACCCGCCATCACGGAGGGCATGGCCAGTGGCAGCTGTACCTTGAACAGCATTTGCATCGGTGATGCGCCGAAGGCCCGCGCGGCTTCTATCAGGTCAGGGCGCACTTGGCGAACGCCGAGGTTGGTCAGGCGCACCACGGGCGGCAAGGCGAACACGATGGTCACGATAACGCCTGGCACATTGCCAATGCCGAACAACATGACCACCGGCACTAGGTACACGAACGCAGGCGTGGTCTGCATGGCGTCAAGCACCGGGCGCAAGGCGCGCTGCGCCGTATCGCTTGACGCAAGCGCAATACCCAAGGGCAGCCCGATAACGATACAAAACACCAGTGACGTAAGAACCAGCGATAGCGTCACCATGGCTTCCGGCCACACGCCTAGCATGGCCACCAGCAGCAGCGAAAGCACCGCGCCCACCGCGACCAAGCGACCGGCAAACTGCCAGGCCAGCAGACCTATTACCGCCACCATGGCCAACGCGGGGATGCTGGTCAGCAGAGCCTCCACGCCGCTGAGCGTGCTGTCGATGGGGGCGCGAATGGTCTGAAAGAACGGGCGAAAGTTCGTCACCGCCCAATCCAGCCCGTCGTTGATCCAGTTGCCTAGCGGCAAACTGCCGTCCCACAGCTGGTGCACTGCGAACTGGTAAGAGGCGCCTCCGCCCCCTTCCTGCGCAATGCGCTCCCGACATCACCGGCACCGCCAGGAAGTGGCGCGGCGAGCCAGTCGGACCCAGCCGACGCTGCGTCAGGGCTGGGCGCTGTGCCCATGCTCCACGGGTCGGTCGCTGGAGGTTCAAGTGCGTCATGCAAGGTAGGGCTAGCGGGGGTACCCCATGGGGACACCGGCGTCGCGGCAGTTCCATCTGTGACGCTGACTGCGGGAGCGGTTGCGGCATCAGGCGAGCTCGCCATCGCTGCCGTTGGCGTCTCGGGCGCGCCTTGTACAGAAGCGGCAGCCCACGGATCGGCCGGCGCGTTGGCCGCAAGCAGCAGGGAGGGCAGGGTGCTGGTGGCAGCGTCGTTCACGGCAAAACTTTCAAAACGATCAAGGGGCCGCAGCCGCGGCGCGAGATGGCATTCTGGGAGCTGCAGCCATTGGCAAAGCTGTAGCGCCGAGGGTGGGTTCGATGGCGGCGCTGCCATGCCCAGGGTCAATCGGAGGGGTGTCTCGGTCCAGAAAGCGCAGCAGCGTCGTCTTGCTGATGACGCCGGCGAGCTGCCCCGATGCCTGCACCACGGGCACCGCGCAGGCTGCCTGAGCCACGTGGCCAAAGAGCTCTGCCACTGGCGCGTCGGCAGCAATAGGCACCAGCCCGAGCAAATACGCGTGTTGCAAGCTCAGCGGGCCCTCATGGCCGTGAAGCGCAGTGCGCAAGGTGTCAGCCGATACCGTATCCAGTTACTGGGAGCGCGGATCAACGACGTAGGCGAAGTCGCGGTCGTCGTTTTCGATAAATTTGAGGGCCGCGCGGCAGCCCCGGTCCGCATGCTTGGAAACCACAGTCAGCGGTAGGCGCGCAATGTCCCCGGCCTTGAAGACAGCCGCTGTGTCAAAACCGCGCACGAAGCTGCGCACATAGTCATCAGCCGGGTTGCGTAGGATTTCATCGGGCGTGCCCACTTGCACCACGTGCCCATCTTTCATGATGGCAATGCGATCGCCAATGCGCATGGCTTCGTCCAGATCATGAGAGATGAACACGATGGTGCGGCGGCGCACCTGCTGTAGGCGCATTAGCTCGCTTTGCATTTCGGTTCGAATAATGGGGTCCAGGGCGGAAAACGCTTCGTCCATGAGCAGAATCGAGGGATCGGACGCTAGAGCCCGCGCCAGGCCTACGCGCTGTTACATGCCGCCCGATAGCTCGTCCGGGTAGCTTGCTCCCCAACCTGCCAGGCCTACCTGGTCCAGCGCCAATGCCGCCTGGTGCTCGCGCTCGGTACGGTCCACTCCAGCCAGTTCCAGGCCTAGCGCTGTGTTGTGCAGCACCGTCATGTGGGGCATCAGCGCGAATGACTGAAACACCATGCTGATGTCTTTGCGCCGCAGTGCGCGCAAGTCGGCTGCGGAAAGTTTGGCGATGTCCACTTCATCCACCAAAATGCGTCCGGCCGTGGGTTCGATCAGCAAGTTGAGCAGCCGCACCAAGATCGATTTTCCCGAGCCAGACAGGCCCATCACGACGAAAATTTCGCCAGGTTCGATCGTGAAGTGGGCATCAAACACGCCGATGGCCTGGCCGGTGAGCGCAAGCACTTCCTCTTTGCTGCAGCCTTGGCGCACCAGTTCCAATGCGGCTTTGGGCGAGTCGCCAAACACCTTGAAGGCGTGCTCAATGGTGATTCGTTTGGCCATGGCGGCGTGTCTCCTTTAAGCGGGCCCGGCATGGCGCGCACAAAGCGAACGCGACTCGGACTCAGCGCCATGCAGCTGCACAGCAAGAAAGCTGCACTGTCATCCTGCCGCTGGCAAGGACTCTGTGGACAGAGCAGAAGAACGTATTTGGCAATCGCGAAGCGACGGCCCAAAACACAAAAGCACGCCGTTGGCGTGCTTCTAGAAATACCTTGCCCCCAACAGGTCGCTGGGCGGTAATTACCTGTCAACCAGGTTGCAAAACACACGCAACTATACAAATTGTGTTTATTTGGGTTGCAGCGTCAGCGATTCGGACCGATTCAATCATGTGACGGGAAGGGCGGAGCGTCGCTACCCGACCCGATTCTGCGGCGACGGCGGCGATCAATGAACCAAGCTAAAAACGGCAACAGCAGCAGCGATCCTGGAACCACCCAAATCACCAGGTAAGGACTGACCGAGGAAGCTGAGCGCATGACTTGGCGCAAATGATCTCGCTCGGTTACGGTCCATGCGCCTATTCTGCGCTGGCGAACCAGCCAGACCACAGAGCCTTTCATGGTCGCAAGTTCAGTGCGAAAACGTGTTTTCTCGCGCGTATTACCGGCAAGAAATGAGCAAAACCAATCGGGTGCCCGCTCGAGACGTCTTTGAAACGCACTGGTGGAGTTCGGGTCAAACGGCGCTGGTTCCGCCGGCGAATCGAGAACCACCACGGTGACCGTCAGCGGCACCTCGTTGTCTGTTAGCGGCTGTTGCCCTGCGACTTTCACCGAATGCTCTCGCTTGTGCGGTTAACCGGGTCAGCGGTGTAACTCGCCCGAGCGCTCAGGCTGAAACACCACCTCGGTGGCGCACGCCCTCATGTTGCCGCCGCCAGGCGCTGGCCACGCCAACTCGCTGCCTACGGCCAAACCCAGCAAGGCGCTGCCTACAGGGGCGAGGATCGATATGGCATTCGGCGTGCTGCCCGCATCGCGCGGGTACACCAGCGCGAGCGTGAAGTCCTTGCCCGTTTCCTGAATGGAAAATGTCACGGTGGAATTCATGGTAACCACGTGTTCAGGCGCGTCTGCGGGTTCGCAGATGTCCGCGCGATCAAGCTCGGCTTGCAGCTGCGTTCGTCCCGGGAAGGCTGCACCAGCCGCGTCTTCAAGCAGTACTTGAAGGCGATCAAGGTCGAGAGACGAAACGGTGATGGGAGGTTTGGACATGCCGGGAAGTCTCAAAAGACGTAACCTCCTAGTGTATCGGCGCACCGAAGCCGCACCAGTGCGCACTGGCAATGCAGGACTTTGATCAAGCGGCCGGGGCGGTAAGCGCGCGATGTCAACCGGGCGAGGCTGTGAACGCTTATAAGCACACGATTAAGGAGGTTGCGCATCCATTCCCTGCGGTTGGTGGTGTTGGAGCCGCGGACAGTTTACTGCGTTGCTTCTCTTGCTAATAGCTAGGCTATTGGCAAGAGCGGACGTCTCGCGACCCTCCCGACCCGAACCCCACATCCTCGCAAGGGCTAAGCAGCACCTCCCAAACGCCTGCTACTCACTGATTGCCCAATGCCCGCTCCTTCCCATTTTCCCCCGCGAAACCCGTGGATCGATTCCGTTAAGGGCGTTGCTTGCTTGGCGATTGTGTGCCACCACCTGTCGGTGTACGGACCGCTGGCCCGCAGCGCGGCGGTGCTGGCTCCGTCTACCTCGGCTTGGCTGTATGACTATGCACGCATGGCGGTGCAAGTGTTTTTGGTGCTAGGCGGCTACTTGGCCGCTGCCAGCCTTGCGCCTGACGGTGTGGCTCGCTTTGCGAGTGGCGGTGAACAGATTGCGCGGCGTTTTATGCGCCTGATCGTGCCCTGTGTGGCGGCGCTGGCGATCGCGGTGGCAGTCGCCGCATTGGTGAGGCCCTGGATGGAAGACCCGAGCGTGCCGACAGAGCCCAGCTTTGCGCAATTGTTGGCCAACGCACTGATGCTGCAGGATGTGTTTGGCCAGCCCGCGCTGTCTGCAGGCATTTGGTACGTGGCGATTGACCTGCAACTGTTTGCCGTTGCCACGCTGGTGTTGGCACTGGCGCGCGCGGTAGGTCAGAGAAACTTACGCAAAGCGACGTGGCTGGGCATCGGTAGCGTGTTGGTGTTGTGTAGCGCGTCGTTGCTGTGGTTCAACCGAAACTCGGACTTTGACGCGTGGGCCATCTACTTCTTGGGTGCCTATGGCCTCGGCATGGCCGCGTTCTGGGCCACAAGGCACGGCACGCGCCGAACGGCTTGGATGGCCGCTTTGTTGGGGCTGGGCGCTGCCGCCTTGCTGGTCGATTTTCGGCCGCGTATTGCGTTAGCGGTGGCCACCGCGCTGACACTTGTTCTGCTCACGGTATGTGAATCCAACCTGCGGCCGATTTTTGCAAGCCGACTGATGGCACCGCTGTTGTGGGTGGGACAACGCTCTTACTCGGTGTTCCTTGTTCATTTTTCGGTGTGTTTGGCGGTGAACGCGGTATTTTTCGTCTGGTGGCCGCAGAACGCGGGAATGCACGCCGTGGGTCTGGTGTTGGCGTTGTTGACTTCATTGCTCGCAGGTCGTTGGCTCTATGAACGGGTAGAGCGCAAGGGCGCTTCGGTCGCTATTGCGCTGCGTTGGCAACTACACCTCATGACCGCAGGCGTGCTGGCCATGCTGGCAGAAGCCGCCGTGTTCTGAAGGGACGAATGCCTTCCTATTGCAACTGCTGAGCGTGGTGAGCAAGGTGGTCTGCGACAAAGCTTTGCACAAAGTAATACCCGTGGTCGTAACCCGCGTGACGCCGAAGCGTCAGTGGCTGGCCGGCTTTTGCGCAGGCCGCTTCAAACAAGTGGGGGTGCAACTGTTCCGCCAAAAACGCGTCGCCCAGGCCTTGGTCGATGAGGATTCCACCGGAATAGGGCGCAGCCCTGCCGTCCTGCATCAGCGCGGTCGCGTCGTGCGCCGCCCAAGCCTTGTGGTCGTCTCCCAAATAGCCCCTGAATGCCTTCTCGCCCCATGGGCACTGGCGAGGCGCACAAACGGGGGCTAGCGCTGACACCGAGCGGAAGGCATCGGGAAACCGAAGCGCCAACGTTAGCGCACCGTGGCCGCCCATGGAGTGGCCCATGATTCCCAGGCGCTGTGTGTCTATGGGAAGCTGGCTCGCCAGCAAACCGGGCAGTTCGCCCACCACATAACTTTCCATCTGCCAGTGCGCGGCCCAAGGTGCCTGAGTGGCGTCCAGGTAGAAACCGGCGCCAACGCCGAAATCCCAGTCGGTGGATTCACCCGCTACCGCCGCGCCACGTGGGCTGGTGTCCGGCGTGACCAGTGCCAGCCCCAACGCGGCTGCGGTGCGCTGCCCGCCTGCCTTAATGGCAAAGGTTTCTTCATTGCAGGTTAGGCCCGCCAGGTAGACGACAGCCGGCACCGGGCCGTTGGCAGCCTGTGGTGGCAGGTAAATGCCCAAGCGCATTGGCAGACCAATGGCTTGAGACGTATGGCGGTAGAAACGCTGCACACCGCCGAAGCAAGTGTGCTCGCTCAAAAGTTCAAGGCTTGACATGGAACTGCTCACCTATTGATAGCTGTACGCCAAATATCAGAAAGCGCTAGGGATGTCCTGAACAAGTCATAAATGGCCGTGTTATCGGCACGATGGTGCGCTGCACTACCGCCATGGTTGGCTGGGGGAGTCAATTTCGGGCTATGTTGTGCCCAAGTCGCTATGTTTTGGCCGCATTGGCGGCGT
>JBBSUJ010000043.1:0-26125 GCA_038235025.1 Burkholderiales bacterium | reverse complement strand
GAAACTCAAAGACAAGGAGGCCAGATAAAAATCAGCCATTGAGTACACTTATCCACAGTTGCTGATTCAAAATTCAGCAACCCGCCCTGGGTCAATATTCAATCGGCGCTGACACACTACACTCACGCACCAGGTGGGCTCGACCTTTAGGCGTCAATAAGGCATGCTTGTGGATGTTCATCCGGGGATTCCTGAAGAGAGTCGGGAGATGCTAGAACCTCCATCTTCCTTCACCTCGGGTGAACAACCTATTGGGAAACTACACCTAGCGCTTGCTGGACGTTCGCTGGAAGCTATGAATAAGAGAGCAAATAGCAGTGCCAGCGGCTCGAGCATCGGATGCAGTGCCCACATGCCGAGAGCTGTGCTGGCCCTTGCCAGCGGGCGGGTTTTCAGCATGCACCGCTCAAGGCGCGCTATGTCCACACACCGCGCCGCTCCTTCGGTTCGACCAGCAAAGCAGCAGCGCTGAACCCCACTCAGTGCAATCGGGGCATTGGGGCATCAATGGCCGTTGGCGAACCCCGCTGCCAGCCCCGGAGCTGGGCGGCCTGCATGACACGCGCGCTCGTACTGTCGTGACATTCAGCTGATGGTTTCCTCGCGGCTGGCGGCATCGAGGTGGCGAGTATCCGACCAACCCACCAGCGTGAGGGCATCGGGCGTCCACAGCAGGCGGTTGATGGCGGCGTTGGGCAGTTGCCAAGTGCGCGCCGCCTGAAGCGCCTGGCCGGTTGCCAGGCGGTACAGCATATCCAGCACACCGCCGTGAGTTGCTAACACGATATGACCGCCCACGTGCTGCGACGCGAGCCGCGCGACCAAAGCGGCCACGCGGATTTCCAGTTGCAGCAGGCTCTCGCCGCCTTGTGGGGCAAATTGCGGGTCGCGCTTTCGCCAGCGCAGTGCCTGCTCGGGGAATTCCACTTCAATTTGCGCGAAGCTGCGGCCTTCCAGCGCGCCGAAGTTGCGCTCACGCAGGCCTGGCTCGGGGAACAGTTGCGCGCTTGTCGCTTCAGCCACCGCGCTACCGGTGGCCAGCGCGCGTTGCAAGTCGCTGGCGTAAACGGCATCGATTTGCTCGCTGCGTAGCGCCTGCGCAAGCTGCGCCGCCTGTGTTTCACCTGTCGCGTTGAGTGCAATGTCCGTGTGGCCCTGGATACGGCTGACGAGATTCCAGTCGGTTTCGCCGTGGCGCACAGCGATGATTCGGGTGGCTTCCATGCGCTAAGGCACCGGGGCGGGCGAGGGGGGCGCGACCGACGAGTAAGGCGAGCCGGGGAAGCTGGGCGGGACCGCTGCCGGCGCAATCATGGGAAGGCGAATGGTGCGCGGGCCTGCAGGCGGGTATGGGAAACCGGCCAGCGCGGCATCGAACAACACGCCAAATACGGCGGGCATGTCCGTCCACACATCTTCGTTGCTGGCCGATGTTTCGTACACCGTCTGCTGGCTCGCTGCGTCACGCAACACCAAATGCACCTCGTGCCGGTAGAGCATGTGCGGCAGGTCACGCAAGAGCATTCCCCCACGCAGCCCACTTCCGTAGCCAAATCCAAAACCTCCTTGCCAGCCATACCTCCAGTTGCCGCCAAAAGGCCCGTTCGGGTACCAAGGCCCCTGCATGTATCCCGACTCCCTGCGCACCGTAAATTCCGCCAGCAATTGGGGCACAGCGTCGACACGTTTCAGCCCCACGCGCGCCAATGCTGCATCGGCCAGCGGCGCAACAGCAGCGTACGTGTCAGGGCGGGCTTGCTGCGATGGCAGTGGCACCAGCTGGTAGGTGAGCGGCTGCGCCGAGACGTTTTCCAGGGTGGAGAAGCTCTGCACCGTGCTGTCTACCGTGCGCGTAATGGCGCACGCGCCCAGCAGCAGTGGTAGCAGCGCGGGGACCAGCGAGACGATTGCCCGACGTAAAAGAGGGCGTAGCCGCATGGAAAACCTCCGAAAGTCGCTTTATGGAATGGCTCAAAGGGTGCGGGTAGCGGGAACAGGCCACGGGCCGTGTTTCAGCCGGTATGTCAGCCCGTACGCATCACCTGCAAACCTGGAAGACCCACGCGGGCGGGAAAGGTTTCCGTATCGAAGGCCTTGTCGCCGTTCTCGCTCGCTATGCCGGTCGCGCGGGCATTGGCAAAGTCGTACAAGCCAGGGTCCAGCAAGTGGCTAGGCACCACGTTTTGCAGGGAACTAAACATGCTTTCAATGCGGCCCGGAAAACGCTTTTCCCAGTCGCGCAGCATTTCACCCACCTGCTTGCGCTGCAGGTTCTCTTGGCTGCCGCACAGGTTGCAGGGAATGATGGGAAAGGCTCGGTGTTCGGCCCAGCGAGTTGTGTCTTTTTCAGACACAAAGGCCAGCGGCCGGATCACCACATGCTCGCCATCGTCGCTTACCAGCTTGGGCGGCATGCTTTTGAGCTTGCCGCCAAAGAACATATTGAGCAGCAGCGTTTGCAAAATATCGTCGCGGTGGTGGCCCAAGGCAATTTTGGTCGCGCCCAACTCATCGGCCACGCGGTACAGGATGCCGCGCCGCAAGCGGCTACACAGGCTGCAGGTGGTTTTGCCTTCAGGAATCAGGCGTTTGACGATGCTGTAGGTGTCTTCGGTCTCAATGTGAAACGGCACACCGGTGCTTGCCAGGTACTCGGGCAGCACATGCTCGGGGAAGCCGGGCTGCTTTTGGTCCAGATTGACGGCAATCAGCTCGAAGCGAATCGGCGCACGGCTTTGCAGCTTTTGCAGGATGTCGAGCAGGGCGTAGCTGTCTTTGCCGCCCGACATGCAGACCATCACGCGGTCGCCTTCTTCGATCATGTTGTATTGCACGATCGCTTTGCCGGTTTCGCGGCACAGGCGTTTTTCGAGTTTGTGGGCTTCGCGCTCGGCTTTGAGACGCACGGCATGGGCGTCGCCAGTTGCAGCGGACTGTCCGTCCACACCCGCATCGCTGGTCCAACCGCCTGGCATTGTCATTTCCATGGTTTGTTTCCGAGATTCGGGCTACCAAGCGCCGGTTTCAACGCGAATGGCGACTTCGCAATCGTCAAAAATTTCGAGCTTGGCGATCTTGACGCGCACGCCCTGCACGCCGGGCAGTTGCATCAGTCGCTCGGCCAGTTTGCCGATCATGCTCTCCAGTAGGTTCACGTGTTTGGCGGTGCACTCGTCGATGATGATCTGTCGCACCATGCGGTAGTCCAGCACATGCATCAGATCGTCGTTGTGCGGCTCGAGCGGCTGGCGGCCCAAGCTCAACTCGGCGTCTACTTGGATGGGTTGCGGTGCCGCGCGTTCGTGGTCCAGGATGCCCAAGCTGGCGTCAAAGCGCAGGCCGGTGAGCGTCAAAATTTGGGTGCCGGTATCTGGGTTCATGGTGGTGGTCAAAAAATTCACATCATCGAAAAGTCGCGCTCGAACTTCATCAAATGCTGGCCGCCATCGACCAGCAAGGTCGTCCCCGTGATCGCGCGGCTCTCCAGCGCAAAGCGCACGGCCGCAGCGATGTCGTCAGGGCCGGAGGAGCGCCCCAGCGGGCTCAGTCGGTGCAGTTCCTGAAAGCGCTCTTCGCTCAGCACATCGCTAGTCAGCGTGAGGCCCGGCGCGACCCCCACCACGCGAACCAGCGGAGCCAGGGCCATGGCCAGCATGGTGTTGGCGGCTTCCAGCGCAGCTTTTGACAGGGTGTAGCTCAAGTGGTCCGGGTTCTGGTTCCACAGCTTCTGGTCCAGCAGATTCACCACGGCACCTTGCACATCGGCCTCGCCGGCATGCGCGCGCTCTTGCAGGTGCTCAAGTAGGGCCTGCCCCAACAGAATAGGGGCGCCTGTGTTGGTGCGCAAATGGCGCTCCAGCGCGGCGTAGCTAAAACTGGCGGCGTCGTCGTGCTCAAAGCGGGCGGCGTTGTTGACGACCGCATCGACCCGACCAAAGCGCGCTGCCACCTGCGGCAGCAAGCCGCGCACGGCCGCTTCATCTGAAAGTTCCGCCTGAAAAGCGGCGCTAGCGCAACCTGCGCCTTGACATGCAGCTACGGTTTCCATAGCGTCCTCGCGGGATGCGTGGTAATGCACTGCGACCTGCCAGCCGCCGTGCGCCAGCGCCAACGCAATGCAGCGCCCAAGGCGTTTGCCCGAGCCCGTGACCAGCACGGTTTTGGCGGAGGAGTTGGGTGGCATGGCGGACAATACAAAGCGTGACTAAAGAGCCCCCCAGTTTAACGAGCGCCCTTCGCGGGCAGATGGAGCAGGCGCTAGCAACCGCTGGCGGCTGGCTTGCGTTTGATCAATTCATGGCCTTGGCGCTGTATGAGCCAGGCCTTGGCTACTACGCCAACGAAAGCCCGAAGTTCGGTGCCATGCCTTCTTCCGGCAGTGACTTTGTGACGGCGCCGGAGATGACGCCGCTGTTTGGCCAGGCGGTGGCGGTGCAGGTGGCGGAAGCTTTGACGCGCACGGCCACCCATGAAATATGGGAGTTTGGTGCGGGTTCCGGCGCGCTGGCGCAGCAACTGCTGGGCGCGCTGGACGCAATGGGCCAGCGCATGGATCGCTACACCATCGTCGATGTGTCGGGCAGCCTGCGAGCGCGCCAAAAACTGCTGCTGGCACCTTACGAAGACCGCGTGCAGTGGGTGGATGCGCTGCCTGACGCGTTTGATGGTGTGGTGGTGGGCAACGAGCTGCTAGACGCCATGCCGATCAAGCTGCTGCAGCGCACCGGTGGCACGTGGCACGAGCGTGGCGTGGTGGCGCTGGGCGATGGCTGGGCGTGGGAAGACCGCATCACCACCCTGCGGCCTCCCTACGAGATCGAGGGCGAACACGACTACCTGACCGAAATTCATCCGCAGGCTGAAGCCTTCATCCATACGCTGGGCGATCGGCTGAAGCACGGTGCAGCTCTTTTGATCGACTATGGTTTTGGCGAGAGCGAGTATTACCACCCACAGCGCGATATGGGCACCGTGATGTGCCACCGTGCACACCAGGCCGACAGTGATCCGCTGGTCGATGTGGGCGTGAAAGACATCACCGCTCACATCAACTTCACAGGCATTGCGTTGGCAGCGCAGGAGCAGGTGCTACCGGCGGGTTGCGGTTGGAACGTGCTGGGCTACACCACGCAGGCACATTTTTTGATCAACTGCGGGTTACTCCCAAAAATGGAGCAGCAAACCTTGATGGAGCGTTCGCTAGCGGCCAAATTGATAATGGAGCACGAGATGGGCGAGTTCTTCAAAGTGCTGCTGCTGTCCAAAGGCGCACCGTGGGAGCCGTGTGGCTTTGCGCAGGGCGACCGCACGCACCGCTTGTAAAGGCTTGGAGTTTTAATGGTCCGCTGGCTGCTCGCCACCTTTGTCGCCCTGATACTGATCAACAGCGCCACTCCGTGGCTGCGGCGCATGGGTTTGGGAAAGTTGCCGGGAGACTTTCAATTTCGCTTGTTTGGGCGCGAGATCTTCGTGCCGCTCGCCAGCACAGTGCTTTTGAGCGTAGTGGTCAGCCTGGTGATCAAGCTGCTGTAGCAGGAGCCGCCGCAGTCGCGAGTGTTGGCTTGGATGCGGGGGGCACCGCTCCGGCCGCTGATAGCGCTTGCACATCGCAGTCCGCCAGAGTGTTCAGAAATTCGCGGCGCCACCAATGCACATCGAACTCGCGAATGCGCGCCAGCAGCGCGCTGTGCCGGCGCTTGCGTTCTTCCAATGGCATTTGCAAGGCGCGGTGAATCACATCCGCCATGCCCTGGGCGTCATACGGATTGACCAATAGCGCTTCTTTGAGCTGCTCAGCCGCTCCGGCAAAGCGTGAAAGCACCAATACACCTGGATCATCAGGGTCCTGCGCCACAACATATTCCTTAGCTACCAAATTCATACCATCGCGCAGCGGCGTGACTAGCCCCACGCAGGCGGCGCGGCAAAGGCCGGGTACGCGTTTGCGCGGCACCATGCGGTGGATGTAGCGCACGGGCATCCAGTCCAGCTCGCCATAGTCGCCGTTGGTGGCACCGCACAACCCTTCGAGTTCCTGGCGCAGGTCGGCGTAAGCGTCCACGCTGTCGCGCGATGGCGACGCGACGATCACCAAGGTCGTATTGTTGTGGGTCTCTGGGTAGCGATCCAGCAGGTTGCGAAACGCCCTCACGCGCTGGGGAATGCCCTTGGAGTAATCCAGCCGATCAATGCCCAGCAGCATGCGTCCGTCCTTGTACTCACTGCGCATGCGCTCATACATGTCGACAGATTCAGTGCCCTGGCCTAGACGCTCAAACTCGTCCACATCAATGCCGATAGGAAAGGCTTGCACCCGCACCATGGCACCAAAGGCCTCGTAGGTGCTGGCTGCCGTGCATCGGCCGTCCGTTTCGGTCAAGGCATAACGGTCGAAGTGGGTCACGTCCGTCTCACTTTGCAGGCCTACCAAGTCGTAGGCGAACAGGGAGCGGACCAACCACTCGTGCTGCGGAATCGCGGCAAGTATCTGCGGCGGTGGGAGTGGAATGTGCAGGAAGAATCCGACGCGCTGGCGGCAACCCAATGCACGCAACTCAGCCGCTAGCGGAATCAGGTGGTAATCATGCACCCAGATGGTGTCGTCATCGCGCAAAAGCGGCATCAGCTTGCGCGCCAGCATGCGGTTGACCCGCCGGTAGCCCGCCACGTTTTCGGTTTCAAAACGCGCCAAATCCAGGCGGCAATGAAAGACCGGCCACAGCACGCTGTTGCTATAGCCCAAGTAATAACTGTCGTGGTCTTCGCGGCTCAGGTCAACCGTAGCCAGCGTTACGCGCCCAGCCTGGCGCGTTTGCAGTGCGCCTTCGCCGGGAGCGCCTTCTTCATTGATGTGACCACTCCAGCCAAACCAGAGCCCGCCGCTTTGCGCCAGTGCCTCGCCTAGCGCAACGGCCAGGCCTCCGGCGGCAGGCTTTCGTGGGTCCGCGATGCGGTTGGAAACAACGACAAGGCGGCCGGGTTTTTGCATGGCGTCATCTTCCAGCGCGGTTTAGTGTGGGCCTGTCGGACGGCACCTCAAATCACGCTGTCCCATGGCGCAGACAGGCGCACGGCCGCGTTGATGATCCCCACCATGGAGTAGGTCTGAGGAAAGTTTCCCCACATTTCACCGGTGTCCGCATGCGTGTCTTCGGACAACAGACCCAAGGGATTGCGTGCCGCCAACATGGTCTCGAAAATCGCACGCGCCTCTTGGGTGCGGCCAATGCGGGCAAGCGCATCAATACGCCAGAACGTGCAGATGTTGAAGGCCGTTTCGGGCTTGCCAAAATCGTCTGCCGCTTCATAGCGGCGCATATAGGGGCCATCGCAAAGACTTTTTTCCATAGCGTCCACCGTGCTGACAAAGCGGACATCGCGGGGGTCAATAAGGCCCACCTCGGCCATCAGCAAAACGCTGGCATCCAGCTCGTTGCCGCCAAAACTCTCCGCAAAAGCCTGGCGCTCCTCGTTCCATGACTTTTCCAAAATCTCGCTTTGCATGCGCTCTGCGTGGACGTGCCAGTAGGCAGCGCGTTCTGGCAGGGCCAGGGCCGTCGCGATTTTGGCGAGGCGATCACACGCCGCCCAGCTCATCAGCGCGGACGATGTGTGAACCCGCGCGCGGGTGCGCAGCTCCCACATGCCGGCATCAGGCTGCCCATAGACCCGTACCGCTTGCTCGCCTACCAGTTCCAGGCGCGTGAATTCAGTCTCCCCCGCCCGGTGTAGCAGCCGGTGGTCATGAAAGGCTTGTGCCGCGCCGAGCACGATGTTGCCGTACACATCGTGCTGAAAATGTTCGGCCGCCTGGTTACCCACCCGCACCGGCCCCATGCCGCGATAACCGGGCAAGTGCTCGAGGATGGCTTCGGGAAGATCGCGCTCCAGCCCAATACCGTACAGCGGCTGAATGTGGCCGCTGCTGGCATCGACCACCACGTTGCCGAGCCAGCGCAGGTAGTCCTCCATGGTGCCTACTTCGGACAAGCTGTTCAGCGCGCGCACTACAAAGAAGGCATCGCGCAGCCAGCAATAGCGGTAATCCCAGTTGCGTCCGCTGTTGGCCGATTCGGGAATGCTGGTAGTCATGGCCGCCACGATGGCACCCGTGTCTTCAAACACCGACAGTTTGAGAGTGATGGCAGCGCGAATAACGGCGTCTTGCCATTCCAGCGGCAGGCCCAGGCGTTGGCTCCAGGTCTTCCAGTAGGTGGTGGTTTCCTGCTCGAAGGTGCGGCAGGTGTCGGCCACTCCGTCGTCCAGGGTTTCATCAGCACCTAGCACAAAGTTTTGCTCGCGCGTCAGAACGTAGGCTTGGCCCGAGAGCACATGCGTGACGGGAGCATCCGTGGAAACGCGCAGCGTTAAATGCTCGCCAACGTAGCGAATATGGTTGCTGCCGTGCGTCACGCGCGGCACCGCGCGGCCCCAATCAAAGCGGGGCTGGAGCACCACGCGAATGCGCGGGGAACCGCCAATCGGGCGCACCCGGCGCACCATTGTCATGGGCCTGAAAAACCGTGAGCGGCTATAAAAACGGGGAGCGAAATCTGTAATTTCCACCCCTTGGCCGTCGCCGTCCAGCAGCCGGGTGCGCAGGATGGCCGTATTGGGCTCATACCACTGCGTGGCCGACATCTGATTTTCCAGCTCAATGGCGAAGTGGCTGCCTTGCTCACTCGGGTCTAACAGTGCGTTAAACACCGGGTCGCCATCAAAGCGCGGCATGCAGCACCACACCATGCGCGCGTGGGCGTCGATCAACGCGCTGATGGCGCAGTTGCCAATGATGCCCAGGCCCAAAGAGTTGGGGAGTGGAGCTGAGAGGGTTTCTGGTGACTTCATCGGGCGGGTTCCAAACAGGTACGGGAGGTAGACAGCCAGCCGCGAACCGCGGCCGGGGTCATGCAGCGATAGGGTGCGATGCTGGGCCCTTCGCCCACTTTGACCGCCACGCCGCCCAGCGCGCGCACGACCTCAAACCCGGATTCGTCGGTGACGTCGTCGCCTACGAACACCGGAATACGGCCGGCAAATGGTGCACGCTGCATGAAAGCGGCGATGGCCTGACCCTTGTGAATGCCGGCCGTTTTGACTTCTAGCACGCATTTGCCGTGCAGCAGTTCCAAGTCAGAGCGGTTGTGCATGGCCGAAGTCAGCGCGTCATAACAGGTCTGTTCCAAGTGCTGCGCTTGGCGGTAATGCAGCGCCACGCTGGCGCGCTTGGTTTCCATGAGCAGTTGCGGATGCAAGGTCACAAGGCTTTGAGCAGCGTGCCGAACGTCGGCGAGATCGGAGGTGGTCAAGGCCGGCCGCGTGCCGTCGGCAAAGCGGTATTGCGCGCCGTGCTCAGTCGCCAGCGGAAGATGCGGCAGGTTCAAAAACCCGTCGATATCTGCTTCGGTCCGGCCGGTGACGATGGCCAGCGCGCCGCCCAACAGGCGCTGCAAGGTCTGCAGTGTAGGCGTTAGCCCCACCGGTATGTTCACGCTGTGTGGTTTCGCGGCGATGTCGACCAGGGTGCCGTCGAAGTCAAGAAAAAGGGCGTGGTGGGCAGTCAGTGCGGGTATCAGGGACATGGCGGACAACCATAGCAGACCGACCCGATGTTCGCCGGGCGACTGCGCGTTCGCGCCGCCACAGCGAAGGTAGGCATGCAGCGCATCTGTGTGTGAGCCCCACGCCCCATAGGCACTGAACTCAGCGTTTGAAAATCAACCGGTCCAGCGAGAAGGCACCGCCGCCGCGCCCCACCAGATACAGCATCAGTCCTGCCCAGGAGAGGTGCGTCGGCCAAGCATCCGGATAAACAAACAGTTGGATGGTCAAGGTCATGCCCAGCAGCGCCAAGGCCGAGAGGCGCGTGAACAGACCAACAACCAGCAAAACAGCAAATAGGTGCTCTGACACCGTCGCCAGTTGCGCGGCAAGCTCAGGCGGAATGAGCGGCACTTGGTATTCGTCGCTGAACAGCTGGTAGGTACCGTCCGTAATGTGAAACCATCCATCCACCTTGGTGCGGGCAGACAACCAGAAAATCGCGGCAATAGCCAAGCGATTGACCAGCGCCAGCAAGCTGTGCGGGGTGGCGCGTTCTACAAGTTGGCGTGCGTTGACCAATAGGCCAAGCTTTTGCGGCGGCGTGTCGCGATCGATATCCGTGTGGGCGGATGTGTGGGCGGATGTGTGAGTAGTATCCGTGGCGGTGAGTGGTGGGTTCAAGTTTCCTCCTGGAGTTGTTTTGATTGCTCTGGGTCGAGAAGTGCGCCTGCGGTCAACAGCAGCGCCATCAGTCGGGCCAGGTCTGGCGTCTCTTCAGTGCTGGCTACCCGTTCGGAAGAAGGTGCCATGGCCGCCGCGGCGGCTGCCTCCAGCGTGGCACCTCCAGCGCAGGCATTCATGAATGCCACGCCTTCAGGTGGCAGCGCGCACCACTGCACCTGGGCACCGGGCCGCGTCAACAGGGCTCCTTCTGCCCGCCACTGAAGAGGGGCCTCAAGCGCAGCGCCATCGCGATGCCGCTGCCAAATGCTGTAGGCCGGGTGCTGCTCACACCACTGCCACTGCGCAGCCGGGTGGGGTGCGATGCGTGCGGTAGCCAATGTTTCTGCAGTGAGCGATGCCATCCAGTCCGCTTGCAGCGCAGGTGCATCGGCAGCGAGGTGCGCCTGAGTCCAGGCGCGGTCCAGCGATGCAACGCCTACCAAATAGGGCAGTTCAGCAGCAGGTGCAAAGCCTGCAAGAAATGCAGCAAAGCCCTGGCCGTAGTCCATCAGGCGGCCATCCGTGGGGGGGTGCGCCGCCACAAAGGCGTGAGCAGCGCCGAGGAACCAGTCATCTCCCACAAGCTGGGCCACGGTGGGGTAGTTGGCGCGAAGCGCGTCGAGCGACGCCTTGCGGCCATTGTTGCGGTACACCGCAAAACCGGGCTGCTGCATCAGCGCCTGTATCCATGCGGGCTGGGAAGGCGCCGTGTGGGCGGCGGCGGGCACATCCTGTAGCGCAGCGGCAAACGCGTCTTGAAAGGCGCTTAGCTGCATTGCTGCGCCTCGCCGTCGTGCATTTGCACGTGAGCCGCTAGGGTCAAGGCCGCGTGGGCGGGCGCTCGTTCCGCCAAAAGGACCTGCAGGGGCGGGAGTTCGGCATCGCGCTCGATCAGTGTGGGCACCGGGCCTGTCAGGGCGATGACGCGCCGCCACACATCCCAAACCACTTCGGACACGGGCGCGTCGTGGCTGTCGATCAGCAGCGCTTCGCCGTGGACCGGGTCGGCGTGGTGGCCCGCAACGTGAATCTCGGCCACAGACTGCAGCGGGTAGCTCGCCAAGTAATCGGCGATATACGTTTCGACATCATCCGCCGCTGCGCCGTGCAGGTTGCGGGCGCTGACGTACACGTTGTTGACGTCCAGCAGCATCTGGCAGCCAGTGCGGCGCACCAGCTCTGCGAAAAAATCGGGTTCGCTCATCTCGTGCCCGGCTAGGTGCAAATAGTGGCTGGGGTTTTCGATGGCGATGGTGCGGCCCAGGGCATCCTGGGTGCGTGCGATGTTGCTTGCCACGCGCAATAAAGCCTGCTGCGTGCGAGGGAAAGGCAGCAGGTCGGGCTGGTACACGCCGCGCCAATGCGACCACGCCAAGTGCTCGGATACCAGCACCGGTTCAATACGCTGTACCAGTGCCGCCAGTTGGCCAAGGTGCGCTGCGTCAGGCTCTGCATCGGCTGCCAGCGAGAGCGACACACCATGCAACGAGACGGCGTGGCGCGCGCGAATCGCTTCAAGCCATGCCAAACGGGGACCGCCATCGGCCAGGTAGTTTTCGGGGTGCACCTCCCACCACAAGCCGGCATCGCTTGCGGCGTGTGCCTCCTGGTAATGCTCGGGCTTGAGACCCAGGCCTGCGGTGAGAGTTTGCATCACGCCTGCTACTTAAAAATCAGGACTTCATGGCCGTAAGCGAGCCCATGCCGGTGGGCGTTTTCATCGTGGTGCAGGTGCCGGCCGGAACGTACTTCCAGGCGTTGGCTTGGTAGTCTGTCTTCGAAGTGCCTGCACAAGAAGTGCCCGCACCGGCTGCGCAGTCGTTCTTGCCCGCCTCGGACACGCCAAAGCACTTTTCCATTTTGGGTTTGGCCATGTTGTCACCCTTGGACTGCGCCATGGCGCCGCCGGTGGTCAGGGCGGCGAGGGCTACTGCGGCGAAGGCGAGAGAAGATTTGTTCATGTGATGGCTCCGGTAGATGGAAGGGTCGAAAAAATTGAAAGTCAGACGGGCTGGGCCCACAAAGAGTGCTGCTGGCCGGTCTAGGAGTTAATTCGCAAGTTCGGCGTTGTGGGTTACAGCGACTGCAAAATAATTGAAAATTTATGCTTTTCAGCCAAGCACGGATGCACCGACATTTCCATCCTGGGTATGGCGTGCGGAGGTCCAGGTCCAGGTCCAGGTCCAGGTCCAGGTCCAGGTCCAGGTCCAGGTACAGGTACAGGTGCGCGAGCGCAGTGCGCGCCAGCCATTCTTTTTCTGACGGGCTGTAACCTTGCGCTCCTCGCCACCGAATAACAACGAGACCCGACCATGGAAATAGAAGAGCGTTTGCGCAGTCTGTTTTTGCAGGGGCTTGCAGATGACGCGCAGGCTTACCAGCGCTTTCTCTCTGTGCTCAGTACGCACCTGCGCGCGTTTTTGCGCCGCAGGCTGGGGCAATGGCCCGATGAAGTGGAGGACCTGGTGCAAGAAACTTTGCTCGCGGTGCACAACCAGCGACACACCTATCGAACCGACATGCCGGTCACCGCCTGGGCGCACGCCATCGCGCGCTACAAGCTGATTGACTGGTTTCGCGCGCATGGAGTGCGCGGTGCCCGCAATGTACCGCTGGACGATGCCGAAGAGCTTTTCTCCACCAGCGATGCCGATGCGGCTCAGGCGCGCCGCGATCTCTCCGTGTTGCTGGCTGGCTTGCCGGACAAGCAGCGTCTGCCCATCCAACACGTCAAGCTTGAAGGCATGTCGGTGGCAGAGACGGCGCGTATTACGGGTTTGTCGGAATCGGCCGTCAAAGTGGGCGTGCACCGCGGTCTCAAAGCGCTGGCAGCGCGCATCAGGGGAGTGACATGAAAACAGACGAACTCATTGGCCTGTTGGCCAGCGGCGCGCGGCCGGTACAGCCGCATGCGCTTGGGCAGCGCTTTGCTGCGGCCATGCTGGTGGCTTTTCTGAGCGCTGCCGTGGTGGTCGTGCTGGGCTATGGCGTGCGGCAAGATTTGCTGCAAGCGGTGCAGTTGCCTATGGGCTGGCTGAAGTTCGGTTTTGCTGCTGCACTCATGGTGACGGCCGGCATGGCGGTATTGCGGCTCGCGCGGCCCGGTATGCCCACCCGGCGCGCTTTGGCGCGCAACTTGGTCCCGCTGGCGGTGCTGTGGGCTGTGGCGCTGTGGGCTTTGGACGCGGCGGTGCCGGGCCAGCGCGCCGCCTTGGTGCTGGGAACGACCTGGCGCACTTGCCCTTTCAGCATTGGCATGTTGTCTCTGCCGGGCTTCGCCGCTTTGTTGTGGGCTATGCGCCAAGCGGCACCGACACGCTTGCGATTGGCCGGCGCTGGTGTAGGGCTGCTTAGCGGTGCTTTGGCCGCACTGGCTTATGCCCTCCACTGCCCTGAAGTGGCCGCGCCATTTTTGGCGGTCTGGTATGTGCTGGGCATCGCCATTCCCACAGCGCTCGGCGCGGCTACCGGGCCGCGGGTGTTGCGCTGGTAGGCAGCTGCGGGCCTTGTTTGAGCATGTGGGCTATGGCTTGTACGCGGGCCGTATGAATGCGCTCGCCGATTTGCGGGCCGCGCAGATTAAGGCGGGCAGCCTCGGCGGCCACATGTGCCGTCTGCACGGCCAGCGCCGCTGCCTGCGCGGCGAGTAGCCGGGTGCGCTGCGGGTAGGCAGATTCGTCAAAGCCCAAACGTCCCCGCGCATCACATTCGCAGGCCAGCAGCACTTCCTCGAATCGTTCGGGTTTGCGAACCGCGTCGCACCGTTCGAGTAACCGCATCAGCGCGGCGGCATTGAGTTCACCGCTGCGGTGGATGTTGCCGTGCTCACGCGCCACCACGTCGGCCAGTTGACGGCAGTCCACCGGCACGCGCAGGCGCTCACACACGCCATGCAGCAAATGCGCGCTGCGCTGCTCGTGGCCAATGTGGCGCGGCAGCACGTCAGCCGGGGTAGTGCCTTTGCCCAGGTCATGCGTCAGGGCCGCAAAGCGCACGGTGAGCGGCGCATTCAGCCGGGCCGCCATGTCGAGCACCATCATCACGTGCACGCCGGTGTCGATTTCGGGGTGGTATTCGGCGCGCTGGGGCACGCCCCACAGGCAATCGACTTCGGGCAGCAGTACCGTCAGCGCGCCGCAACTGCGCAGCACCTCGAACATGCGCGATGGCTGCGCTTCCATTAGTCCGCGCGCCAGCTCTTGCCAAACACGCTCGGGCACCAGGTGGTCGGCTTCGCCCGCGGCCACCATCTCGCGCATCAGCTGCGTGGTCTCGTGCGCCACGGTGAAATGGGTGAAGCGCGCGGCGAAGCGGGCCACCCGCAGGATGCGCACCGGGTCTTCGCAAAACGCATCGGTCACATGGCGCAGCACCCGCAGGCCTAGGTCACGCTCACCAAAATAAGGATCAAATCGGGCTTCGGAGCTTATCCCATAAGCGTTAGTAGCTATTGAGTTGATAGTAATGTCGCGCCGGGCAAGGTCTTCTTCCAGCGTCACATCCGGGGAGGTGTGCACCTCGAACCCCCGGTAGCCGGGCCCGCTTTTGCGCTCGGTGCGCGCCAGGGCATATTCCTCGCGTGTTTCCGGGTGCAGAAACACGGGGAAATCTCGGCCTACCCGCAAGTAGCCCTGCGCCACCATCTGCTCGGGCGTAGCGCCAATGACCACCCAGTCCCGATCCCGCACCGGCAGGCCCAGGAGCGCATCCCGCACGGCACCGCCCACCATGTAAATTTTCATGGCGGCAGTGTAGGGCCGGGCTGCGCGGAAGTGTGGTTCGCGGGGCGTACGTGGAGCGCGCGCTGGCTTCCTACAACCAGTTTGGACCATCGCCGCCTAACGGGGCTGGGCTTATCGAACATCGTTGCCCCAGTGTTGGTAGGGGCTGAATTTGGCCTCCAGCACGGTTGAATATTTCCCCCTCAAGACAAGGACACAGCGCCGATGGATTGGATTGATTTTTTGCAGTGGCCGGCCATGGTCGTGACGATCGTGGCCTCTTGGTACGTCGCGTCCGAGCGCACCTCCAAGCGCAATTGGGGATTTTGGCTTTTTATTGCAAGCAATGTGCTGTGGGTGGGCTGGGGTGTCTACACCGGAGCCACGGCGCTGGTGGTGCTACAGGTGTGCCTCGCAGCCATGAACATTCGCGGCGCGGCAAAAGCGAAAACTTAGGGATTTTTTGCATAACTTTTGCGGAACTTTGGCAGGCGGATAGCGATGGGATGCAAGGCGTCTTTTTTGCGCCCAATGACCGCGATATTGGCAAGAAAAGCCACGCGCAAGAGCGCCCGAGTGCGACGGTTCTCAGATCGCACCGAGTTATGCAGGGGGCCCCGAGGCCTGCACGATGTTTTTGCTGAGCATTACGAGATCACTTGAAACCTGCTCGCCGTTACGCTCGCGCACCCGCAGATTGCGCACTAGCCGATGGTCCACCCCGAAGCCCATGTTTTGGTAGAACTGCCCAGCTGTTTGAGTGCCCAGGTGTACGGTTCGCACCTTCTATTCGTGCAGAAACTTAAGAGGCCGATCCATCAGCGCGGTGCCGCTGCCTTGGGGCATTTCCGATACAAACGCCATGGTCGCCAGGTAAGCGTAGGGCGTGCTGTTGCGTTCGTGGATCGAGCCGCAAGCGCCTGCGCACAGACGGCCGCTATCGTTCGTCCATTTGGGTGCGAAGGAGGACCTGATTTTTTTCATCTTCCTCGTTCACCGCTTCGATGTACAGGGTTCGACTGCCCATGCTGCGGCTGGTTGGTAAGAGAACAAACGCAGCGGTGTGGTCCGGGCCTGCGGGCATATCGATGTGAATAGCGTCGTATCCTGCCGCGACGAAGCTGGGCCCCACGATGTTGCTGTAGGTCGTGAGCACCACCGTGCGCATTTGTGCCGGTTCGTCGTCCATCGACTTCCTGCGCTTGGCAGCGTAGGCCGCCGAATCAGCCAAAAACCCGGCATTCGACGTGTCGGAAAGATTGGGGTAATCCACCAGCACCGACGGATGCACCTCGAATTGAGTCTCTCGCTCCAAAACAAGGCAAACACCGCTGCTTCCTCTTCTTGAAGTAACTTGGCCGCAGCGTCTGGGTGGGTGAAGGTTTGGGGTTTGAACCCTCGAAGGGCAACATAGAAATCAGTCAAGGCAGATTCTCTGAAGTTCTTTTTTTTTGGAGCATGCTTAAAAGCGGCCAGCGCCCCCGGCACGCACGTTGGTGTATCTGTGGACTGTCCAGGTCTGGACTGGGCAGAACAAGCAAGATGAACAGCGCGCATGTTGGCATTACAAGGATGCTCAGCACGATGAAAGCTCCTCTGCGATTTGGGTGGGGCTGGAGATGCGTGTTTGATCTGACAAAGCGTATCGGTACAGTTCATGACAATTTTTGAACCTTTTGTTCCTGCGAATGCGCACTTCACACAGCAAGCACCTGTCCTTATGACCGTCGATTCCCGCATCACCACTGTTGAGCCGCACCCGGACGGCAGCATTCCTTTTGCGCGTCAAGCGCAAGTGCCGGGGCCAGCTCCATGGCACACCGAGGAGGATTTGCAAAACCAGGTGCAGACGCTTCGCGAGCAAGTTCACGAGCTCCATGCGCTTTTGGCCAAGCCGCTTAGCGAAATACTGGGCGACCGCGAGACAGCGCTCGACACTGCTGCGGCCTGGGACGCCTTTGGTGCCATGTGGATGCTGTCGCAACGCGCCATGCGCCGGGTGGCGCTGGACCTGGCGGCCCAGCAAGGCGTGAGCGAAGCCGACGTGGTGGCGCGTGCGATGCGCTATGCCAACGACGTGCTCAATGGCGACGGGGTGGACCTGCACGGCAGCATTGTCCCGGCGCAGATGGCACACATCGAGCGGCACACAGCGCAGTTGCGCAAGCAGTTTCGGATGGCCGATACCGAAGCGCCTGATGCCTGAAACCGGCCAGGTGCCTCGCTCACCCGGAGCATTTGTCCCGCCTGTCCCGCCTGTCCCACCTGTTATTTGAAAACCATGCGTGAACCCGTGAATCCTGATCTTTTTGGCTACGTGCCACCCGCTGCCCCCGAGAGCGCGCCGGACGTCACGCAACTCAAGCTGACGCCATCCGCAAAAGGCAAGCTCAGCCCGGCGCAGCAGCGCTTTAACAAGCTGTTGGCGCGGGCCGACAACCTGGGGCGGCAGTTGCAGGATTTCGAGCTCTTGGCAGACAAGGTGCGGGGCCCGCATCTGGCGCGCCTGCGAGAGTTGGAGCGCGAAGTGTCCGATGCGCAGTGCCAGGTGCTCTTGTTTCTACACGAGCGGCTGCAGCGCAAAGGCTTGACGCCCGCGCAGCAAAAAACAGCCCGTGTCATCGTGCAGCGCCTGCTGCCACCGCCCGGTTCGCCGGACGACGATGACGCCATGGCCGAACTGCGCGAACAGTATTTACCTGCAGACGTTGCCACGCCGGGTTCCGATGCGGCCCAAAACGACGACGATATTCGCGAGCAAATGCTGGACAGGGCCGAAGAATTTCTGGGACGCGCGCTGGACCGCGACGCGCTGAAAGGGATCACATCGCATCAGGAATTGATGGAAGCCCTGATGCAGCTAGTGCATGCGCATCAAGAGGCGGAGCAGGAAAGGGAACAGGAACTCGACGCCGCCCGCCGCGCCAAGCGCCCGCCCACGGAGCGCCAGCGCAAAGCGCAGGAGCAGGTGCAAGACGCCAAAACCGCCTTGCGCGCCATTTACCGGCAACTGGCCAGTGCCTTGCACCCGGACCGCGAAACCGATGCCGCAGAACGCGAGCGCAAAAGCGGGTTGATGGTGCAGGTCAACACGGCGTACGAGCGGGGCGATCTCACCGCTTTATTACGCCTTCAGTTGCAAACCGAGCAGGTGAACGCGGACCACATTGCACGCATGGCGGACGACAAAATGGCCGCCTTCTCGCTGCTTCTCAAGCAGCAGGTGGCCAGCTTGGAAGACCAGGTCGCCGAGGCTGAAATGCGCCTGAGCTCGGAGCTGGGTGTGATGGTGTCTGCCGACATGACCGAGGCCACAGTGTCACGCGTGCTGGTGCGCGAGCAAGAGATGCATGAGCGCTGGGCGGAAAAGCTCCAGGTCGATCTGGTGCTGCTGCAAGACGACGCAGAGCTCAAACGCTGGTTGCGTCAGGAGGTAGCGATGGCCCGCGCGTTGGAACGGCAGGACGAACGCATGTCTGGGACGGGCCGCTTCTACTAAACCACGCGGGTTGAAAAATGATTAAGGAAGGCCGGTAGAGCATGTCATATAAGGGTTAGTAGCTATCGTTAATATAGTAAAAAAGCCGTTAGCGCTTTATCCGGTAGGGTTCCTCAAAATCCAGAAAATCTTGTTCCGCCAACGCCGCCGCAATCCACTGCTGCATGGCGGGCAGCTGCTGCACCCGCTCGACATAGGCGGCAGTGGCGGGCGCAACCGGCAGGCCATATCGCGCCAAGCGTATGCACACCGGCGCGTAAAACGCATCCACAGCGCCAAACGCGCCCATCAACATCGGCCCGCCGTGCTGCTCCAGCAAGCCCGACCACAGCTGTTCCAGTCGCGCGACATCGGCGCGCAGCGCGGGCTGGTCGCGCCACATCAAAGCGCCCTGTTGTGCCAAGTCGGCTTCGATGTTCATCGGGCAAGCGGTCCGCAGGGCGGTGAAGCCCGAATGCATTTCGGCGCAGGCGCTACGGGCAATGGCGCGGGCGCGGCGGTCGGCAGGCCACAGGTGCTTGTCGGGGTGTTGCTCGGCCAAATATTCGGTAATCGCCAGCGTGTCCCAAATGGCCAAGTCGCCATCGACCAGCGTTGGCACTTTGCCGGTGGGGCTGACGGCAGACATCTTTTGTTTGAAGTCGGAATCTGCGGAAAAGCTATCAAAACGCACCATGACTTCTTCAAACGCAATGCCGCTTTGGCGCATGAGCAGCCAAGGCCGCAGCGACCAGGACGAATAGTTTTTGTTGCCGATATAGAGCTTGAGCATGTGCGGTGTGGCGGTGTGCGGTGTTTGGTTCAGATCATCAGAAAGGCCAGACGACGCCGTTGTCGTTCAGGATGGCGTCTAGCGGCAGGTCGTGTTCGCCGGGCGTGAAGTCTTCCAGGAAGCCATTGGTAAAGCCCAAGCCCACGGTGGTAGGGCGCGGCTCCAGGGTCGCCAACGTGCGGTCATAAAAGCCACCGCCATAGCCTAGGCGGTAGCCGCCGGCCGCATAGCCCACGCATGGCACGAACAGCAGCGTAGGCACGATGGCCTCTGTGTCTTTGGGCTTGGGGATGTCGTAAGCGTCGTTTTCCATCTCGCAGCCGGGGTACCAAGCGTGGAACTGCAGAGTTTTGTGCTGGCGGTTGACCACGGGCAAGGCAATACGGCGGCGCTGCGTTTCTTCCAGCAGCTCGCCATCTTCCTTCCATCGGTGCAGCGCAGGCAGAGGATCGAACTCCCCTTTAATAGGCCAATAGGCACCGATGATCGCGTCCGGCCGGTTCACCAGCCAGATGCGCATGACACGCTGGAGCAAGTCGGCGCGCTCCAGGCGGTCGGGCATATTCAGGCGCTGCTCGAGCAAAGTTTGGCGTAAGGCTTTTTTGTCCATCACATAATTCCCCCATGCATTGGACAAAGATTCTGACACCCTTGGCGGCCTCACTCCTTCTTTCTGCCTTGGGAGGTGGTGCCTACGCCCTGCCTTCCGCGTCGGGAGCGCAAAACGCGGGGGACGATGTCGTTATCGAAATGCAAAAGGCCTATCGCAAGAAAGACCGCGATCGCCTGGCTGTTTTGCTACCTGCCGCACGCGGCCATGCGCTTGAGCCTTGGGCTGCGTACTGGGAACTCAAGACTCGGCTGGGAGACGCTCAGCCCGCAGAAGTCACTGCCTTCTTGCAGCGTTGGGTCGGAACCTACCAAGAAGACCGCATGCGCAACGACTGGCTGCTTCTGCTCGGCCAGCGGCGCGATTGGGCGCGGTTTACCGAGTTCTATCCGCAGTACCGCATGCGCGACGACCGCGAGGTGGCTTGTTACGCGCTGACCATTGCGCACATCGAAAACACCGCGCCCGCCGACACCGCAGTAAAGGTGCGCGACAACTGGTTCGCGCAGCGCGACAGGAGCGATGGCTGCACCCACGCTGCGGGCGAATTGCTTAGCGCGGGCGTTTTCCCTGCGGCAGATGTCTGGCGCAAAGCGCGCTTGGCCGTTGAAGCCAACCGCGTGCAGGCGGCGCGCGAAGCGCTTACCCTTGTTGCGCCCGACCAATTGCCCGCGCTCGCACAGCTGGCGGATTCGCCCACCAAATTCTTGCGTGCCCATGCCACCGCACCCGGCCGTGAGCGCAAGGAAATGCTGGTACTGGCGCTGATCAAGCTGGCGGGCGGCGACCCGGACAACGCAGCCGCGCTGCTGGAATCCAAATGGGGCCCGCAACTCAGCGCCGAAGAGCGCAACTGGACTTGGGGCGTGATTGGCAAGCAGTCTGCGCTGCGCCTCTTACCCACCGCCACCGACTACTTTGCCAAGATCAGCCGCGACGCCGACCTGAACGACGATCTATTGGCCTGGAAGACCCGCGCTGCGCTGCGGGCCGGCAAGTGGGACATGGTGAAAAAATCCATCATGGCCATGTCGCCCGAGTCGCGCCGCGACCCGGCGTGGACTTACTGGTTGGCGCGCTCGCTCAAGCAGGGCCGCGTGAGCGACACCGAAAGCGCTCAGGCACAAACCCTAATGCGCAGTATTGCCGGCACCAGCGGCTTTTACGAGCAATTGGCGTTGGACGACTTGGGCGAGCGCGTCACGGTTCCGCCCGCGCCCGCGCCGCCGACGGTTGAGGAGAAAGCTGCAGCCCGTACCAATCCCGCACTTAACCGCGGTCTGTATGCCATCTTGATTGGTTTGCGAAGCGAGGGCGTGCGCGAATGGAACTACGGTGCCAATCTGCACCAGCAGGGCGGCATGGGCGAGCGCGAGCTGCTCGCGGCGGCAGACTTCGCCTGCCAGTACGAAGTGTGGGACCGCTGTATTAACACCAGCGAACGCACCGACACGCTTGCCAATTATTCGCAGCGCTTTCCCATGCCGTTCCGGGATGCGGTTGTCTCCCGCAGCCGGGAGGTCGGTCTGGATCCGGCGTACGTCTATGGCCTGATTCGCCAGGAAAGCCGCTTCATCATGAACGCGCGCTCGGGCGTTGGCGCGTCTGGCCTGATGCAGGTAATGCCCGCTACGGCGCGCTGGACCGCGCGCAAGATCGGCCTTACCGACTTCACTGCCGACCAGATCAATGACCGCGACACCAACATTACTATAGGCACCGCGTACCTCAACCTCGCGCTGGACGACTTCGCCGATTCCATGCCCCTCGCTGCGGCGGCGTACAACGCGGGCCCGGGTCGTCCGCGCAAATGGCGCAATGGGCCGGTATTGGACGCTGCCATTTGGGCGGAGAACGTGCCGTTTACCGAAACGCGTGATTACGTCAAGAAAGTGTTGGCCAACACCACCAATTACGCCGCCATCCTGACTGGCAAACCGCAGTCGCTGCGCGAGCGCCTGGGCACCGTCGGGCCACGCGATGCCGCTGTGCCAGAGCCGAATAAAGACTTGCCTTGAATCGTCTATCGTCTATCGGCTTTGCCCCGCTAACCCCCGAAAGCCTTCGATATGCTGACCGTTCACCACCTGGAAACCTCCCGTTCTCACCGTGTGTTGTGGCTGCTGGAAGAGTTGGGCGTTCCTTACGAGGTCAAGGTTTACGCCCGCGATCCCAAAACCCGGCTGGCGCCTGCGGCACTGCGCAAGGTGCACCCATTGGGCAAGTCGCCGGTCATCACCGATCAGGGCGATACGTTTGCGGAATCAGGCGCAATCCTTGAATATTTGGTGGAGGTTTACGGCGCGAACACCACGGGCGACCTGGCGCACTTGCAGCCTGCGGTCGGCACGCCAGAACACCGCCGCTGCCGCTTCTGGATGCACTACGCCGAAGGCTCACTGATGAATTGGCTGGTGATGAAACTGGTGTTCGCCAGCATCCCGCGCCAGCCCATGCCGTTCTTCGCCAAACCTATTGCCCGCGCCTTGTGCGCGAAGGTGCAGCAGCAGTTGATTGATCCCAACGTAGACGCCGCGCTGGCTTATATGGAAGAGCACCTCAGTCGACATAGCTGGTTTGCCGGTAAGCAGATCAGCATGGGGGATTTTCAGATGAGTTTTGCGGTGGAGGCCGCGATTAGCCGCTCGGCGAAGGCGGTGGAGTGTCCGCATTTGCAGGCTTATGCAGAGAGGATGCGGGCGCGGCCGGCGTATCAGCGGGCGGTGGTCAAGGGTGGGCCGGTGGTGATGGCGGCGTGAATTCTCGCTAGATCAAGCTGCACAAGCGCTTTTTTTGGTGGATTCGACTCGCTCCCTCTCCCTTTGGGAGAGGGTTGGGTGAGGGCGGTGCCGTCGATCAGGGTTTGCTCTTTTTCGTAGGCCGGGTGCCGGGATGTGCGCCCGGCGGCGCAGTAACTTTCTTTTGCGTCGCCAAAAGAAAGTCACCAAAGAAAAGGCGACCCCACTGTCTGCGACCCCGCGCGGTGCGCGGGGCAACCTGTGGTGCTCGGTGCTGGCGGGGTCTTGCTCGAACTCGCGCCTTTGGCGCTCAGATAATCGCAAGCCCTTTTTCGCCAGCGCCTGCGCTCCTCGGCGCAGCCACAGGGGATTGGGGTTCGGAAAGCCGGAAAGCCGAATACCGGCCAGCTCTCGAGGTGCGCTATAGCTCTAACTGCGTTTGTGATTTACTCCCTCTCCCTTTGGGAGAGGGTTGGGGTGAGGGCAGTGACGTCGATTGGAGTCCGCTCTTTGTCATCGGGCGGGCGCGAATCTCGGTGTTCGCACTGCGCAACTAATCAACCATAGCGCACGCTCTCAGGCCCAAGGCTCACAAACCCAAAGGCCAAAAAATCAAACGTTCACCAGCACATCTCCGTCCCACCGCGCCGCACCCGATCGCACCAAGTCATTCGCCAAGCGTTTTAACCAATACACCTGCGACTCCTCCGCAAAGTACCGGTCGTGCAGCAGGCCGAAATAGGGCGTATCGCGAACCCAGTTTTCCAGCGCTTCCCAGCCAATCCTCTGCCACTCCAGCAGCTTGTATTTGACGAGCACCTTGGCGGCGTAACGCGCATGCTTTTCGGGATGGCGCACAAAATTTTCTAGGCGGCGACGTGCCGTGGCCAGCGCGTGTGGCGCATCGCAAAACACAGGTCCGTGGCCGGGGATGACCACCTGGGGCGCGAGCTGTTCGATGAGGTCAAGCGTTGCCGCCACCTCCTCGAAAGCGCGCACCCCTTCGAGTTCGGGGAACACCACGCCGAAACCGTTTTCCCACAAGGCGTCGGCCGAGATGAGTATGCGGGCCTGCGGCTCAAACAGCACCACCGAATGCGGGTCGTGTCCGGGAGCGGCGTGCACTTGCCAAGGCTGGCCGCCCAGCAGCACGTCCGAGCCCGGCCGTAGCAATTCGTCGTAACGAAACTTGGGGCACTCCTGGCCTGTGGGCGTGTAGCTCAGCGCGTAGGCGTCCCAGCGGCTCACATGCTCTGCCTGACCGGGAGGGATCGCGGTGCGCACCTCTGGCCACGCCTGCTGCAGCGCTGCGTTGCCGCCGCAGTGGTCGCTGTGCAAATGCGTGTTCAGGATGCGTTTCAGCGGTGCATCGCCTAACGCCGCTTGCACCAGCGTCACGGTTTGCGGCGCGTGGCTGCAGTAACCCGTGTCGACCAGTGCCGCGCCCTCGGCACCCGTGAAGAGGATGTTGTTGGACGACAGCCAGCCGCGTTCCAGAACCGTCATGGCCGTTGGCAGGGCGAGCAATTTTGACTTTGCAAGGTGCGCGGAGTGTGGGGGAGCTAACATGGACTTTGGATCGACGACCGGTAAGCGTATCGGTCAGGAAGCTTGGCCTAACAGCCGCTGCAGCTCGGTCTCACAGGCAACGAGTGGTGCCTCGAACAACAGCGCCATCAATTGCGTTTCCCTCTCTTGTACCGTGTTCAAAAATCGCTCAGCAGCGCTACGTTGGCGCGCCATGGCCCCAAAGGTCGTGAAGCCTGCTTCCAGAAAATGCTGCAAAGCGTCCAGCCCTGCGGCGCGCGCCGGGCGCTGCATCAGGCGCAGCATGGTGTGCAGGCCGGGCGTGCGCGTAAGGCGGGTGAGGTCGCGGCCCAGTTCCATCACTTTCCCAAGTTGGCTGCGCCTGGCGTCTGGTTGTCCCACCTGCTTCCATGCCGCCGCATAAAGTGCGGCGTACGGTGCCGTGTCTTGGGCAGTGCTGTGGATGTCGGGCGGTGCGGCCTGGGCCAAGTCTTGGGAAATCCAAGCCACCCCCATCGCATGGTCCAGCGTTTCGGTTTGGGCGTGCAACTGGGCGAGCGTGAGCGCTGTGCCTATCACAGGGCGCGGGAAGATGGATTGCAGAGTTCCAGCAATGCGGGTGAATTGGGCATCGCGTGAGCTGAAATCAGCTGCGCTGTAAAGCTCGTCGAGAAAAAATTGCGTAGCGGGGCGAATCGCCGGCTCGCGCATCAGGTCGGTGTAAGTGCCCACAAAGCGCTGCGCCTGGAATCGTTTAACGCTTGCGACGGCGGCTGCCAACGCGGGGTTTGCCGCTTGCGCCTCGCGCCATTGCGCGACTTGGCCCATGCTCTGTCGAATGTGGTCTGCGGCGTCCATGCTTGCACAATATCAAGTTGTTTAGCCAGCTTCGAACTTACACCACGCTCAACCCTGACCCATCCCCATGATTGCCCGCTTGCAAACTTTGTGGGTCGCACTGCTGGTGTGCGGCGCCGCGCTGTGGTTACTGCTGACTGTCCCCCACTCGCCTAGCCTGGCGTTGGGCGGTCTGATCGCCTCCGCGCTCTGTTACCCCGCATTCATGGCACTTGAGTTCCTGCTGATGCGGCGTGTGAACCGCGGTGACCCGGCACCGCGTGCGAGCAGTACCGACATGGTACGTGCCTGGTGGGCTGAGGTGTGCGCCAGTGTGCGGGTGTTTTGCTGGGACCAGCCCTTTCGCAGCCGCGTGGAACCCGACTGGCTGCCAACGCCTTCTACGGGCCGGCGCGGCGTAGTGTTGGTGCATGGATTTTTGTGCAATCGCGGCGTTTGGCGGCCGTGGTTTGCGCGATTGCGAAGCGCCGGGCATGCGTTTGAGGCGGTCAACCTCGAGCCCGTCTTCGGCCCTATCGACGATTACGCTCCGCTGATTGATGCAGCCGTCCAGCGCGTGCACGCTGCCACCGGCATGCCACCTGTTCTTATTTGCCACAGCATGGGCGGACTGGCGGCGCGCGCCTGGCTGCGGGCGCTCGGTGCGCAGGCACGGGCGCACCACGTGATCACGCTGGGTACCCCGCACCGCGGCACTTGGGCGGCGCGCTTCTCGCGCTCGGGCAACGGCCGGCAAATGGTGCTGGACGGCGACTGGGTGGGTAAGCTGAGCGGCGGCGAACCAGCAGGCCATTCAGCGCGGTTTACTTGCTGGTATTCGAGTTGCGACAACGTCGTGTTCCCTGCGAGCACCGCCACCTTGCCGGGCGCGAACAACCGGTTCATCGCGGGGGTCGCGCACGTGGAAATGGCGCATCACCCGCAGGTGATGGACGCCTGTTTGGCGCTGCTTGAAACGCTACCCAATAATAAAAATTATGAGTAAAAATGGCATCTAGGGACATCCTGCATAACTCCCTGCGGGTTGTGATAGCGCGGTCTCGGGCGGTCCGCTTCGTTGCTTTTTTTGCCAATAGCACGGCTATTAGCTGCAAAAAGACGCCTTGCGGCCCATTCCGATCCGCACTATCACAT
>JBBSUJ010000042.1:0-26823 GCA_038235025.1 Burkholderiales bacterium | reverse complement strand
GTTCAACCGATTTCGCAAGCTACTGGTGCGATACGAGAAGCTTGATCGCAGCTTCATGGCATTGAACCACTTGGCTGCGTCAATCATGGCGCTCCGTAAAGTCAAGCTGAACATAAACATTATTTACGGATAAGTTCTAAGCCTGGCGCATCCGACGCAGCGCGCAACTGCGTAAGTTGACGGCGCAGCTCGCTAACTTCCTCTATCAAATCTACTGCCAGGGCCGCCAGGTGAGGGTCGGCGTCGAAGCATCCTTCCAGCTCAGACACGCGCCGCGCGCGCACTAGCGTGGTACTGGCAAATCGCAAGACTACCGTGCCTGTGTCAGGCGCGACTCTCGCCGCAGGCTCGGGTGCCAAAACGCCCTCGCTGACATGCTCGCTGACCCATTCAGGTGCCCGGCGGCAGGCGTGGGCGAGCTCTTGCAAGCTCAGGCAGTCATCGCCGAGCCGCTCGGTTAGGGGTGCGGATTGTTCAAAGGCATGGGGCATGGCTCAGGCTCCTTGCGTCTCGCGCGGGTTGAAGTGCGGGAAGGCGCTGGCAAGCGCTGTCCAGGCGGTACGAGCAGCATCGCTATCTGCTGGGGGCAATGCAAGCGTGATTTCCAAATACAGGTCGCCAGCTGTCGCACTAGGGATGCCGCGCCCTTTAAGCCGCAGCTTGCGCCCGGGCCGCGAATGGGCGGGCACGGTGACTTCAATAGCTCCGGCGGGCGTCGTCACCTCCACACTGGCGCCTAGCGCCGCTTCCCACGGTGCCAAGGGCAGCGGCTGGTAGACGTCTCGACCATCGCTGCGCCAGCGCGCCTCCGGCCGAAAGCTCACCTCCAGAAACAGGTCGCCAGCGGCCGCCCCGCCCATCCCTGGGGCACCTTGAGCGGCAAGCCGAATAAGTTGGCCAGCCCGCACGCCTTTTGGAATTTTTACCTCCAAGTTGCGTTCTTCTTCCACCATGCGGCCGTCTGCCCCAGGCCGCGCAGCGCGCAGACCCAGAGTGCGAGTGCCGCCGTGATAAGCGTCGTGCAAGTCAAGTTCGATCTTGGCGTGCTGATCGGCACCGCGCTGCGCACGTGGCGCACCGCCTTGAAATCCGCTCGCGCCGCCGTTTTGTCGTCCGCGCCCGAACAGCTCTTCAAAAAAGTCGCTGTACTGTGCGCCGCCGCCCATGCCGCCGCCTTGAAACGGGCTACCCGAGAAACCATGTCCATCGGCCCAGCCCGGCGGCGGCCGGAAATTGCCATTTCCGCGCGTACCCTGGGCCGCTGCCTGCGCGCTGACCTCGTCGTAGGCAGAGCGCTTCTCAGGGTCGGACAGCACGGCGTTGGCCTCGTTCACCTCTGCCATGCGGGCGGATGCATCGGCTTCCTTGCTGACATCCGGGTGGTACTTGCGGGCTAGCTTGCGAAAGGCCTTTTTGATCTCGTCCTGACTGGCCGCTTTGGCCACGCCAAGGGTTTGGTAATAGTCCTTAAATTCCATGCAACAACTCGCTCCTGTGTGCGCGGCAGCGAAGAGTGCGCCGCGTCAAATCCATTGCCGCACTGTATGCCGCCGCGCGCTATGTAGGTGTCGGAAATCAACCCCAACAGGGCGCCTGGGCCCATTTCATCTGTAGCGGCCAACCGGCCGAAGATGTAGCCCAAAAGCTCGTCCCGCCAGTCGCGCCGGCCAAGCCGGCAGAGCGCCAGCCTGGCTGCAGGTGCTGCAAATTTTCAACAGTCTTTTAAGAACCTGGGAGATCGCCCAATCCGCCGCTGGCGCGCCCCCTTGAAAGCGTTAGTGGCAGCGGTAGGGTGGTCTCGAACTTGGCCCTGCGCGTGGCGAAGTGCAGGCGCACATTGCGCACATTGGCGTCTTGTGTGAAAAGGCGCGCCGCTAAATCCAGGTAATGCGGCATATCCCGCACCTGCAGGACCAGCCAGAAGTCTGCGCCCGAGGCCATGCGCCAGCACTGCTGCACGCAGGCTTCGGCCACGGCCCTGGCCTCAAATGCGTCATGCGCTTGGCTGTGCTGGCGATCTAAAAGCACTTCCGCCATAGCGTGCAGGCCGTGCCCTACCGCTGCGGCAAGAACATCGGGCTGCAAGACAGCCACTTGCCGTTCAATCAGCCCCGACTCGCGTAGTCGCTTAATGCGCCGAAGACACGTGGGCGGTGAAATTCCCGCCTGCGCGGCCAGTGCCTGATTGGTCGGGTAGGCGTCCCGTTGCAGGCATTCGAGCAACTGCAGATCAATCGAGTCGATGCTTAAATTTTCCATCTAAGTTATTTTTTTGAAATAAAATTTCGAATAAAAAAACAATTGGTACTTTAATAAAATATTCTGGCTAATTTATAGAAATAATTTCATCCGAGTCTGCCTAATATGCAGGTGTTCATTTTTAAAACAAGGCTTCCACCATGTGCGGCATCGTTGGCGCAGTCGCGCTCCATGACATTGTTCCCACCCTCGTCCAGGGCCTGCAGCGGCTTGAATACCGCGGCTATGACTCGTGCGGCGTGGCGGTACATGCCGCTAGCCTAGACCCGAGTAAGCCCGGCGGCCTGGTGCGCGCCCGCAGTACCGAGCGCGTCGCCGAACTGCTCGAGCAGGTGCGTACCGAGCAGTTGGCCGCTGGCACCGGCATTGCGCACACCCGCTGGGCAACCCACGGCGCGCCGGCGGTGCACAACGCTCACCCCCATTTCAGCCACGGCAGCGCGCCCGATTCAGCGGGCACGCCCGGACGCATTGCCCTGGTGCACAACGGCATCATTGAAAACCACGAAGCCCTGCGCGAGCAGCTGCAGGCGCGTGGCTACGTGTTCACCAGCCAGACCGATACGGAAGTCATCGCCCACTTGGTGGATAGCCATTACAACGGCGACCTGTTCGGCGCTGTGCGCGCTGCCATTGCCGAGTTGCATGGCGCTTTCGCCATCGCCGTGATGCACAAAGACGAGCCCCAGCGCGTGGTGGGCGCACGCGCAGGATCGCCGCTAGTGCTGGGCATTGGTGCCAACAGCGAATCGCACTTTCTGGCCAGCGACGCCATGGCCTTGGCGGGCGTCACCAACCAAATCATTTACCTGGAAGAAGGCGACATTGCCGATCTGCAGCGTGGCCGCTACTGGATTACGGGTAGCAACGGCAAGCCCCTCACCAGTGAGCAGCGCCCGGTGCGCACCGTCAACGCGCACAGCGGCGCGGCCGATTTGGGCCCCTACCGCCATTACATGCAGAAGGAAATTTTCGAGCAGCCTCGCGCCATTGCCGACACGCTCGAAGGCGTAGCCGGCATCGTGCCCGAGTTGTTCGACGGCCTTAGTCTGCACGGTGAACCCGGCGCAGCCGCATGGCGCGTGTTCAAGGACATCGACCGCGTGCTCATCCTCGCCTGCGGCACCAGCTACTACAGCGGCTGCACCGCGCGCTATTGGCTAGAAGACATTGCAGGCATCCCGACGCAAGTGGAAGTGGCGAGCGAATACCGCTACCGCAAAAGTGTTCCCGATCCGCGCACACTGGTCGTCACCATCAGCCAGTCAGGCGAAACGGCGGACACCTTGGCCGCGCTGCGCCACGCCAAAAGCCTAGGCATGGAGCACACGCTCACCATCTGCAACGTCTCCACCAGCGCCATGGTGCGCGAATGCAAACTGGCCTATGTCACCCGCGCCGGCGTCGAGATTGGCGTGGCCAGCACCAAGGCGTTCACCACGCAGCTCGCGGGCTTGTTTCTGCTCACCCTCGCGCTGGCACAAGCCAAAGGTCGCCTCACCGCGGAACAAGAAGCCACGCACCTCGCTGCCATGCGCCACCTGCCGGTCGCCCTGCAAGCCGTGCTGGCGCTTGAGCCCCAGCTCATCAATTGGGCCGAAGACTTTGCCCGTATGGAAAACGCCTTGTTTTTGGGCCGTGGCCTGCATTACCCGATTGCGATGGAAGGCGCGCTCAAGCTCAAAGAAATCAGCTACATCCACGCCGAGGCTTACCCGGCAGGCGAGCTGAAGCATGGCCCGCTGGCACTGGTCACCAGCAGCATGCCGGTCGTGACGGTTGCGCCCAATGACGCGCTGGTGGAAAAGCTCAAAAGCAACATGCAGGAGGTTCGCGCCCGCGGCGGGGTGCTGTATGTGTTGGCCGACGCGGACACGCGCATTCAAAGCGGCGAAGGCCTGCACGTCATCCGCATGCCCGAGCACTACGGCGCTCTGTCGCCCATCCTGCATGTGGTGCCGCTGCAGTTACTGGCATATCACACGGCGTGCGCGCGGGGAACGGATGTGGACAAACCAAGAAACCTCGCCAAGAGCGTGACGGTCGAATGACCGGTGCGCTTTGGCTAGCGCAACGCGCTGAGCCAGCAAGGCCGGGGTTTATTGATTTGCAGCGCAGGCTCATGTCGCGCGGCGACGCGAAGGCCCAAAGGGCCGTGCCGCAGCTACAAGCCTCTTCAATCAGAGCTTGACGGTCGAATAACGTTGCGCTCCGACTTATTTGCGCTGCAAAAGTCCAGCGCAAAACCTTCAAGTCACTCTTTCGCGGCCTCTCCCAAGCTGCCCGCAATCAGCTTGAACTGGGTCGACGCAGCCTGAAGGTCTTCCGCAATTTCCAAGGCGATGACTCCCGCTGCAGGCAGGTGATTGCTGCCCGCCAATGAATCGCCGTCGAGCGAGAAGATGCCCAGGCTGGCCTTTTCGATTGCAACTAGCTCGTCGTACCCACAGGCGCGTCGGTGATCATTCAGACTCTTTGCTCGCCAGGTGCCCTGACGCTGGTTGCGATTGCCGACTTTGTAGAGCTTCAGTAATGTTCCGCATCGTGAAGACGCAGCGGGTTTACCTTAAGCGCGAAATGCTTGTTGAAGAAGATTTGAAGGGCGTGTTCAAAGCTCGCGTGCATGCAGCCGAGAAAGCGACGAAAGCCGTATCAAAAAAAGGCGAAAGAAATGAAGAGATCTGTCGCCACAAAGCTAATATCACCGCAAACTTATTGGGGGAATGTTGGCGACAGCAAAAACTCAGCGAATTAGTAACATATCGTACAAATCATATTTTTGGCTACTTTGCTGCCCCAGCTTTTTGCGAGAAACATTCATGCTCGGCTTAAAAAACTCCATCGCCACCCGTATCTCAGTGATCGGAAGCTTAGCGACACTAGTAGTGCTGGCGAGCATTACCGCCGTGCTTACCTATGCGCTGACCGAACAGGCCGTACGCCAGCGTGTGGAATGGCTCAGCGGAACGGCCGCGGATGTGGCCAGCAGCATTGACGGCATTGACCTGACCAGTCGAACGATGGTGGAGCGTGTATACCCCGTGTTGGTGGGGATGGTGGGCGAGGACTATGTTCTGGACGCCGCCAGCAATGAGTTGTCTGCGGGCGGCACTTTGCTCAATGACAATTTCGACGCAGTCGACCGGTTTGCGCAGCAAACGGGTGGCAACGCCACGATATTTACCAAGCAAGGCGACGATTTCCGGCGGGTTGCCACCTCGGTAAAGAAAGCGGACGGCAGCCGCGCTGTGGGGACGCTGCTTGATCGCAGCGGCGCGGCCTATGCCGCCGTGGTCGCGGGCAAGGGCTACACGGGGCGAGCCACGCTTTTTGGAACGCCTTACATGACCCGCTATGTGCCCATTAAGAACGCGCAAAACGAAATTGTGGGCGTGCTTTACATTGGCTTTGACATCGCCATCTTTGACGCCGCTATTGAGGCCGTAGTGAATCGCAGCCGTATCTTTGAAAGCGGCGGCATCTTCGTCATAGATCCGCTCAGTGGCGCTGATGCCGCGGTGTTTGCTATGCACCCTAAGGCCAAAGGATTAAAGGTGTCCGATGGCGGCCCAGATGCCAAGGCATTCCTTGAAAAATTGGGATCCGTTCCGCCCGGCCAGCGCGTAGCAAGCCCCGGCTTGCTCAACCAGACGGGCTCTGACCGCTGGGCTGTGCGCGGGGTAAGCGATTCGACGAAGCTCTGGGTAGTGGCCGAGGTTGCTAATAGCGAAATCATGCGCGAGCACTGGCGCATGCTGGCGCTGTTCTGGGGTCTGTTGGCCGTGGCCGCTGCAGGACTGGGGGGCTGCCTGTTCTTGATGATGCGCAGGTATGTCGGAAGCCCACTGCGCCAATTGAGTCGCAATGCCCAAGCGGTTGCTGCCGGAGATTTGACGCATGCAAACCACAGCAGCCGCACCGACGAGATTGGCCAGGTAGTGCGTGACGTCGAATCCATGCGCGAGCGATTCGTGGCGTTGGTTGCGACGCTGCGCCAGTCGTCGGACTCCATTGCTACCGCCTCCAGCGAAATCGCCGACGGCAACCAAGATTTGAGCCAACGAACGGAGCAGTCAGCGTCCAACCTGCAGCAAAGCGCTGCGTCCATGGAGGAGCTCAGTGGGTCGGTTAGCAATACGGCCGACTCCGCCATTGCCGCGCGCAAGCTCGCGGAAGACACCCTCGACGCGACTTCAGAGGGTGCCCAAGTGATGCAAGAGGTGGTAACTACCATCCACGATATCGAAGACAGCGGCCGCAAGATTGCCGATATCGTCGGCGTGATCGACAGCATTGCCTTCCAGACCAACATCTTGGCCCTGAACGCCGCAGTGGAAGCGGCCCGTGCCGGCGAGCAGGGGCGTGGGTTTGCGGTGGTGGCTGCCGAAGTTCGGCAACTGGCTCAACGTTCAGCGGTAGCGGCCAAAGAGATTGCGGTGCTGATTGGCACATCCGTCGAACGCGTGGGCGCTGGAACCCGACTGGTCGGCTCAGCCGGTACCGCCATGGACGATATCCGGGAGAAGGTACAGCGCATGAGCGGCTTGATTGGCGAAATCAGCGAGGCCGCAGCCCACCAAGCCGAGGGGTTCCGGCACGTGAACCAGACGATTGGAGAGCTTGACCGAAGCACCCAACAAAATGCTGCGCTGGTTGAGCAATCTGCGGCTGCGGCCAAAAGTTTGGAAGATCAGGCAGAGCGGCTGGTTGGCGAGCTTTCGGCGTTCAAAACCTAATTTATTGGTTCGGATTTCCAGATGGCATTGCCTATCACCTCCGCCGTGCTGAATTACGTTTTTATTCGGCACGCACCGTCAACAAGTTCACGACTAAGCCCGTGGACGACGCGCTGCTTCGGTCTTTGTACGACCTGTGCAAACGGGCACCGACGTCAATGAACTGCCAGCCGATGCGCCTGGTATTCGTCAAGAGCGCGGAGGCCAAAGAAAAGCTGCGTCCCGCGTTGGCTGCCGGCAATGTGGACAAAACCATGAGCGCCCCGGTCACGGCTATCGTGGCGATCAACAAGGCTTTCTACGAACACCTGACCACGCAAAAGCCCGCCATTCCCACGGCACGCGAAATGTTTGCCAATAACGCAGAGTTGGCGCAGTCCACTGCGTTTAGAAACGGCACCATGCAGGGTGATTATTTGGTTTTGGCGGCGCGCATGTTGGGATTGGACGCGGGCCCCATGAGCGGGTTTGACGTTGCCAAAGTGGATGGCGCCTTTTTTGCAGGGACCACTTTCACAGCCAACTTTTTGATGAATCTGGGATACGGTCACGCCTCGGCTAACTACCCCCGCGCGCCGCGGCTGTCTTTTGAACAGGCTGCTAGCATCGTTTGACAGCGCGGCGCCTTTCGGAAGGTGCTCACTGGCAGGAGAAGCTGGCGCGGTAAGGCGCCAGCGATTCGTCCACTGCGTCCACCAGTTCGCGCCGCATGTCGGCCCGGGTTAGTTTTTCCTCAGCGGCCAACAGCGCTGCGTCAATTCCCGCCCCCACGGCCGACCCTACTGCAGCGCCAATTCCGGCCCCCACGGCAGTGCCCAGGCCTGGGGCAATGAAGGTTCCCAGCGCTGCGCCAGCGGCGGCGCTACCGGCCTTGCCCAGGCCTTTCTTTGCTGCGGCTTTGAGTAGCAGCTTGCTGGCCGCTTTAATGCTGGCCTTGCCCATGGCTTTGGCGGCCACCGTGCCGGCAAAGGTGCCGGCGATGAGCGCCGCGCCTGAGCCTGCTGCCAGCCGCACGCTGTTCCCTTGCAGCGCGAGCAACGCGGGGCTTGCGGGACGGGTCTGCACCACGCGGCATTGGGATTCGTTCAACACCAGCCTCTGGGATTCCAGTAGCGTAAGCGCCTCGCTGCGTGCGGTTACTGCAGTTTCCCACTGCTCGGCGTAATCTTGCTCAATGGCTTGCAGCGTGCGCTGAACGTCGGGGTTTTGCAGCGCCAGTTGTTCGAACTTCACGCGCATCAGCAGGTCGGCATCACCCGCCAGCATGGCGGCTAACCGCACCCATTCGGCACCCAGGCTGAAGTACCAGTCAAGGTACGCATCGACCCCTGGCGCGGTCATGGCGCGTACTTGTGAAAGGCGCGTGCACGCCAGTGCCTGCACGGTGCCCAGGCTTGTGGCCGTGCGTGCGCCCAGTTGTGCTAGCAGCTCTTCTGCGCCGACCTGGTACACCTGCCCGCCAATGCGTTCGCACGCGGGCAGCGCCGTAACGGCGAAGTGGCTGGTGCCACTGCGCGCCAAGTGCTCCGTGCGGCCTGCCAGGTCCAGCCACAGCCAGCTGGCCAGAACGGCAATCGCACCCCACACGGCGGCCTGGTTACTTGGCAGTTGCTTTGGAACCGTTTTGCCGCAAAGCGGACTCGCGATGGCGCGGCGCAGTTCGCTCAGCGGCAAAGCGCTGCCGGCAATGGCGAGAGCGCTGTGGCCGAACAGGGTGAGCGGTGCCAGGACCAAAGCTACAAGTGTTTGCCAGCGTTGGCCGGTTCCCAGTGCCGCGAAGGCGGTTTCCAGGCCCGCTTGGCTCCATGCCATGGCGTCCAGCGCCCAGCGCAGCGCGTGTGATGGCGCGCCGTTCCAGCCGCTTTGCCATTGCGCCACGCGCTCGGCGAGCAGCATGGGCGCACCGGTTTGATCGTTCAGGCGCAGCGCGGCCCACAGCAGGACGAGTACCACCACTACTGCCGCTTGTGCGCTGCGCCGTACCCAGCGCTGCGCATAGGCATCGCTGGAAAACTGTGCAGCGCCTGCACGTTGAAAAACCGCCTCCAGCAGCGCGTAGGCGGGGGCTGCCAATGCCAGCAGCGCCCACTCGGCCTGGCCGAAAAAAGGTGTCTGCAAAAGTGTCGCCGCGGTAAGCAACAGGGCCAAAAGAGCGCGCAGCACCATGGGCAAGGAGCGCCGGGCAAACCATCGGTGCAGCACCGCACCGCTGCGGTAGGGATGCAGGGCCAGCAAGCGGTCGCAGGCATCCTGGTGCCAAAGAGCGGCCACCACAGGCAGCGCCAGCAGCAGTGTGGCAACGCCGAGCCCCAGCATGGACCACTGCAGCAGCCCTTGGGCGGCGGCTGCGAAAGCCGCCAAATACGCCCAGCCGGTAAGCGCCGTGCGCGCCGCGCGGCGAGCTGCCAGTAATTCGGTCCGCGCGCCTGCCGGCGGCGTGGTGAAGGGCGGTCCCATGCGCCGCGCCCTTAGCTGCGTTGTTGGTACATCACCGCATCGAGGCGCAGGCTGCGGATTGTTTTCGCGGCCTTTTGTGCGGCTTGGTCGCTGCCAAACGGCCCGACGCGCAGCCGCGTGCGTTCACCATCCGTAGTTTCAATAGCATTGCGAAAAGCCGGCAGGCCCGCGTTGAGAAGCGTGGCCTGTGCCCGCCGCGCATTGCCTTCTTCGGCAAAGACTCCGACGTTGAGGTAATAGCCCGGCGCGCTGCCCAACACACCGGTGCCGCCTGCCCGCGCGGCGATCTCAGTACCAGTGGAGCCGACGGTTGCGGCATCGTTGGTTGCTTGGTCGCTCTCGGGCGACGGTGTTTTTTTACGGGTGGCCGTGGCAACGGGGCGTTTGGCCGGAGTTTTGTCAGGAGTCGCAGACGTCGATGGTACGACCGATACGGCCGCGGCGGCTGAGGTAACTGGGGTAGCTGGAGTGGCTGGAGTAGCTGGAGTAGCTGGAGTAACTGGAGTAACTGGAGTAACTGGAGTAACTGGAGTAACTGGGTCTGGTTCAGTTGCTTGTTGCAACGCTGGTGTTGGCGCGCTCAAGGCACCGGATTGGACAAGGTCAGCTCCTGCGGAACGCGCGGGCGGCTCGGTGGCGATCGGTGTCGCTGGCGCAACGGGCAAGCCCTCTCTCGAGAGCTCTGTCGGTGGCTTGTCAACTAAAGGGGTCGGACTGACAGTGTCTGACGAGGCATTGCCGGCTTGCGCAAATACGTTCGATTTGGACAGCGCAGTTTCAGATGGACGTGCGGGGGAGTTGGAATAAGCCGGTGCGGAAACTGAACCGACGGATGCATCGCCAGCGGCCGTACCATCTCCCATGGCGGGTTCCGGCGCAGGCTTGACCCGCCCGGCATCCGCTGAAGTTTCCAGCGTGGCCGCCGATGAAGCGGCGTCATAACCTGCGGGTAACAGCAGCCAAACGGCAGCAACCGCAAGCAGCAGCACGCCATGAACAGCGGCAACTGCGTATAGACGCCGTTGACTGCTGGCTTGGCGCGCAAGTACGGTGCAGGCTTCAGGAATGGTGCGTGCCGATGTCAGCGCGCGGGCCACGCGTTTTCGCACTTCGGTGTGCAGCAGCGCGTCGCCAAACAAGCCGGGTAGCACAAAAGCGAAGAGTGCAAAACCGCCGAGCAAACCCCACTGCACGGCAGGTGGCCAATCAAATAAGCGGTAGGCGAGGCCGAACAGCAAAAGCCCCACACCCTCGACCAGCGCCACGTACAGCAGGGCGGGACTCCACAGATAGTGCAGCGCCATCCAGCCCAAGGTAAAAAAGCAGGCGGCCGGGTTCCAACCGATGCGCGCGCGCCCCGTCTGGTCAAAGCGTTCGAAAAACGCCCTGTAGCGCGCCAGCTGCACGGGGCCAAGCGCGGCGCTGTCCAGCGCCTCCATGGGCTGCGAAGTCGCGTTGGATGCAGGTGCGCGGGGGGTGGTGTCGAGGGGGCTGCGTTCCAGCATGCGGCATTCTGGCATGGCAAGACGCGCGCTGAGCCGTGCTGAATGCACCAAAAAAAGCCCCGCCTGGCAGGCCGAGCGGGGTATAGAAGGCGCGCAAGCGCGCCAGGGAGGTAGAAAGTTTGCCGCGAGGCGGCGGAAATTAGCTGCGTTGGCCAGTGGCCAAATCGCCGTCCTGGATCGCAGAGACCGCCTGTGCCTGCACATCGGTGCGGCTCACGCTGGAGCTGGCGGTAGAGGCCTCAAATGTCATATTGTTCTTTTGAGCAGGCAGGGATGCGGACCCGGCGCGCTGCACCTCAGCCCGGCTTAAGGAGGAAGTGATGTCAGGCGTCATGGTGAAGCCGGATGTCTCGCCGACGCCGGTCGAGGCTTGCGCGCCGAAAGAAGCAAGGATAGAGAAGGCGGCGGTAGAAATAATGCGTGTCGTGTTCATTTGGAAAACTCCTGGAAGGGTCAAAAAGTCGTTGTGTGCAAGGCCGGTCTGCGTGTCGCATGCGACAAAGTGCGAGGCCGGGTTCGATGACTTCCTTGCGGTCTTGATGCATCGATGGGTTCAAGTTATTCCTATTGAGTTCAAAATAAAACTACTCAGTCAGAAAGTAATCGTTTCGTTTAATGAAATGGTTTTGGCCTAGTGTCTTACAAGTCTTTTCCCGCGCTTCCACACTCCCTGCCTGTTCGATTGAAAGGTCTCCGCATGTCTACTCGCTTGAAAATCGACTTTGTTTCCGACGTGTCATGCCCCTGGTGCGTGGTGGGATTGCGGGCGCTAGAGCAAGGTGCTGCCCGTGCGAGCGATGCCGTAGTGCTAGATATCCACTTTCAGCCGTTTGAGCTCAACCCGCAGATGGGAGCCGAGGGCCAGGACATCGAAGAGCACTTGCAGCAAAAGTACGGCTCCACGCAGGCCCAGCGCGATGCCATACGCGCCGCCATTGTCGAGCGGGGTGCCGAGCTGGGTTTTGTATTCACGTCAGGCGCGCGCGCCAGGGTTTACAACACCTTTGACGCGCACCGGTTGTTGCATTGGGCGGGCGAGCATGAGCGGCAAAGTGCCCTCAAACACGCCTTGTTCAAGGCCTACTTCACCGATGGACTAGACCCGAGCGACCATGCCGTTCTGGTGCGGGTGACTGGCGAAGCAGGGTTAGACAGCGCCGAGGCGAGGGGCGTGCTGGACGGCGACCGCTACGCCGCACAAGTGCGCGGGCAAGAGCAGTTCTATCACCGCCAGGGCATCCACTCGGTGCCGGCCGTCATCATCAACGACCGCCACCTGATTCAGGGTGGCCAGCCTGTCGAAGTGTTCGAGCAAGCGCTGAGGCAAATTGCACGGGATGAGCCGGCTCCACAGCCGCTTTCAGATACTCCTGAATAAATAGCTATGAACCCTTGTGCAATAAGCGCTAGAGGCCTATTTTACCTAAAGTTTTAGCGCTTCGTCGTAAAGGGTGTGGCGCGGTCTACTGGGATGGCAAATAGGCTGTTTCGAGGTGAACCGTCCACCAGCTGCCCACGGCGAGCCGGCCACATAGGCTCTCAGTATGCTACTGAATAAATAGCTATAAACCCTTTCGAAGTAAGCGATAGAGGCCTAGTTGACCTAAATTTTAGCGCTTCATTGGAATCGGCGTGACGCGGTCTACCGGTACTGCCGATACGCTGTTCTGTGGTGAACCGTCCACCAGCTTGTCCGAGTAGCTCAGGTAGATCAGCGTGTTGCGCGATGCGTCCACCATGCGAACGATGCGCAGGCGCTTGAACAGAATGGACATGCGCTCCGAGAACACTTCTTCTTGCAGCGGTAAAGGCTCTGTGAATTTGATAGCACCCACTTGCCGGCAGGCGATGGACGCTTCCGCCCGGTCTTCCGCCAAACCGATGGCGCCCTTGATGCCGCCGGTGCGGGCACGGGATACGTAGCAGGTCACGCCCTGCACCAGCGGGTCGTCATACGCCTCCACCACCACCTTGTGGTTCGGACCCAGCCACTGGAAGGCGGTACTGACGTCGCCAATTTTTTCAGCATGCGCGAGCGATACCGCAAGTGCCAGGGCCAAGCCGCTGGCGGCGGTCAACGTGGACGAGAATTTGTTTGTCATGGTGATTTAGCCCCCGCGCAGCGCTGGGTCAAGTGCGCCAGCGCTTCTTCCACTTGGTCGACCAGCACCAGGCACAGGTCGCCCGGCGCCAGGCGCGCCAGTGCGGCATCAATGGCAGCAAATTCGCCGCGAATCTCTTGCACATGCTGCGTGCGCACGGCGTCTTTCAAGCCGTCACGCAGCAGGCGCATGACTTCGCCATCGGCGCGGCCGCGCTGGGCGGCGTCTTGGTAGAGCAGCACGTCGTCAAACGCGGCGCCGAGGATGACGGTCTGCACGCGGATATCTTCATCGCGCCGGTCGCCTGCACCGCTAATGACCACACTGCGGCGCTTGGCGGGCATGGCGTCCACCGCAGACACCAGGGCGCGCATGGCGTCGGGGTTGTGTCCGTAGTCGGCAATCACGGTGGCGCCGCGGTAGTCCATTACGTTGAAGCGGCCGGGTGCGTTGTCGCTGTCGTTCACAAAGCCCGACAGGCCGCGGCGAATCGTCTCCCATGACAAGCCGGCGCCCCAGGCTGCCGCGACCGATGCCATCACGTTTTCAACCTGAAAGCCGATGCGGCCTCCGCGTGTGAGCGGCACATCTTGAAGTGCAATAGCTTCACGCCAAGAGCCTTCGGCCGCAATCACCGCGTCCCCATCGACATAGACCGAGCGGTTGCCCTGTGCGCGGTGCGTGGCCATCACCGGGTGGTGGCGGTCGGCCGCGAAATAAATGATCTTGCCGGGGCAGGCTGGCGCCATGGCCGCCACCATAGGATCTGCGGCATTTAGCACGCCGTAGCCGTCAGGTGCCACGTTCTGCACGATCACACGCTTGACCAGCGCCAGGTCTTCTACCGTGTTGATGAAGCTCATACCGAGGTGGTCGCCCTCACCAATATTGGTGACCACGGCCACTTGGCAGCGGTCAAAACCCAGCCCTTCGCGCAGAATGCCGCCGCGTGCGGTTTCAAACACAGCTGCGTCTACTTCTGGGTGCAACAGCACATTGCGCGCGCTTTTGGGGCCGGAGCAGTCGCCGCTGTCGATCTGGCGGCCGTTCACATACACGCCGTCGGTGTTGGTCATGCCCACGCGCAGGCCCTGGGCGGACAACAGATGGGCAATTACGCGGGATACCGTGGTCTTTCCGTTGGTGCCGGTCACAGCGACGATGGGAATGCGTCCGTCATTGCCGGGTGGGAATACGAGGTCGACCATCGCCTGGCCAATGGCGCGGGGCTTGCCGTACGAAGGTGCCAAGTGCATGCGCAGGCCCGGTGCCGCGTTCACTTCCACAATGCCGCCGTTTTGGTCCTCAATCGGGTGCTGCACGCTCTCGCACACCAGATCGACCCCGCAAATATGCAGGCCCACCATGCGCGCAGCCGCCACTGCGCGAGCGGCCACATCGGGGTGAACGTCGTCCGTCACATCGGTGGCCGAACCACCGGTGGACAGGTTGGCGTTGTTGCGCAAAATCACGCGCTGGCCTTTGGGCGGGATGGAATCAGGCGTCAAGCCTTGGCCCGTGAGGCGGGAAATAGCAATGTCGTCCAAGCGAATTTTGGTCAGGGGGGTGGCGTGGCCGGTGCCCCGGCGCGGATCGAGGTTGACCAAATCGACCAGCTCGCGCACGGTGTGAATGTCGTCGCCCAGCACTTGGGGCGGTTCGCGCCGCGCCGCCGCGATCAATTGGTCGCCTACCACCAGCAACCGGAAGTCATGCCCCGGCAAAAAGCGCTCGACCATCACCTCGCCATATTCGGCGGCAACGCGGTACGCCTCGTCCAGCTGGGCGCGCTCGGTAATGTTGACAGTTACGCCTTTGCCCTGGTTGCCATCCTGCGGCTTAACCACCACAGGTAAACCCACCTCCAGCGCGACGGCCCATGCGTCGTCCGGCGACTCGGTAGGGCGGCCCATGGGGACTGGAACACCCGCCGCATGCAGCAAGCGCTTGGTCAAATCTTTGTCTTGCGCAATGGATTCGGCCACTGCGCTGGTCACGTCGACTTCGGCCGCCTGAATGCGGCGCTGGCGGGAACCCCAGCCAAACTGCACCAAGCTGCCCTGCGTGAGGCGCCGCCACGGAATGCCGCGTACCGCTGCCGCCTCCACAATGGAGCCGGTGCTGGGGCCCAAGCGCTCGTCTTCATCGAGCTCACGCAGCTGGGCGACCACCGCATCAGAGTCAAAACTGCCGCCCTGCTGCGCTGCCGTGACCAGTGCCGTGGCTTCTTCAAACGCTTTGCGCCCCACAGCCTCTTGCGTGTATTCAACGATGACCTGGAAAACGCCGGCTTCCGGCGTGGCGGCCGTGCGCCCGAAGGTTACCGGGCAGCCGGCCTGCGCCTGCAGCGCCAGTGCGGCCGATTGCAGGGCGTGCGCCAATGAAATATCGCTCTCACTGCCTTCCGGCAGCAGCGCGCCGATGGCGGGAAACAGCGCCCGCAAGCGGGCTTCAAAACCTGCCATTTGCGACATCGCGCATTCGTCTGGCGTGCAATGCACGATTGACTCTATCGCGGTGTTACGACTCCACAGGTTGGGGCCGCGCAGGGCGCGGGTGCGGGAAACTTCCATGTTGTTCTTTCGGGGCGACGGTCGTCGTCTTGATTCGGTCAGCCGTGGTGGGTCCGGCGCTTTACAGGGGCAATACCGGCGAGCGCGTTGCAGCGGCGGTAGGCAGCCCGGGTTCAAAAGTTTTCACGCCAGCGGCGATCAGGTCGGGCGCAATGTCCATCGCCCAAGCAGCGCCCATGGCCGCCAGCAAGGCGGCGGCAGGAACCGGCGCAGCGCTGTGGCCCTGCGTCAGTCGCTCTAGTGGCCCCAGGATTTTCTCGCTGCTGCCCTCTGCAAGGATGACCTGACCGGCCCGCAGCAGCACGGCGCGGCCGTTGTCTGACGCCCGGTGCGCAGCTACCAGCGGGTTGTCGTCCTGGCAGGACACCAGCACCACAGCGCCGTCGCACAGCAGACCCAGGTTGGCGACTTCTGCGTCGTCGGCGTTGAGCACTGCGGCACCACTGGCCAACACCACATCAACCTGGGTGCGCAGCACGCGCGGCATTTGGCCGGGCTCCAGTACGTCGAAATGCGCCAGCGTTTCCCAGCCATCCATATCGGTCACCACGCCGACGGTGCAGCGGTCATACGCCAGTCCGTCTTGCAAGATCGCTTTGGCGTCGTTTTCAACCACGGCGGCTTGCACCATCTGGCTGGTGAGCAGGCGACGTGCGCTTTCCCAGGTGGCGTTGTTGCGCGTGTCCACGCAGCGCTCGTTTAAAAACAAGCCTTGGCGACAGGCCACGCCGGTGTAATGCCCGCTGAGGTGCAGCAGCCAGGCCACCAAACGCGCCACCGTGTCGGTGTTGCGGGTGCCAGCCACGCCGACCACGGGGATACGGCCGGCGGTGTCGTCGTCCTGCGCATCGTCTGCCGGTGGGAACAAATGCTCGGCGATAGCCTGGCCCACCGGGCGCGGCGCACCTACCGCAGGTTTCAGGTGCATGAGCAGCCCTGGCCCTGCGTTCACTTCCACAATCGCGCCGCCCTGTTCGTGCAGCGGTTTGCTGATATCCAGCGCCACCATGTCAATGCCCGCAATATCAAGCCCCACCACCTTGGCCGCCAGCGCGGCAATGTAGGCAACTTCGGGGTGCACCTCGTCGGTGCAATCCACCGCCACATTGCCGTTGCGCTGCACGATGACTTGGCGGCCCGCCTCGGGCACACCGTCTGGTGTGAGGTCCTGGCGCTTGAGCTCAAGCTGCACCGCCACGTTGGTGCGGGGGTCGATGATCTCTAGCGGGTATTCCTCCTCATAGCCTCGGCGCGGGTCAATGTTGAGCTGGCTGTCGATCAGCTCGGTCACGGTGCTGCGCCCGTCGCCGGTAATGCTGACCAGCTCGCCGCGCGCCGCAGCCGCCAATTTGCCGCCCACTATAAGCAAGCGGTGCTCGTCGCCAGGAATAAAGCGCTCCACCATTACCTCGCTGCCCTCGGGCTCGGCGACGTGCCAGGCGGCTTCGATGTCTTCTCGCTTGCGCAAATCGAGCGTGACGCCGCGCGCGTGGTTGCCGTCTGATGGTTTGACCACCACCGGCAAACCAATGTCCTGCGCAGCATCCCAGGCGGCTTCAGGGCTGTCGACCACTTGACCTTCGGGCACCGGTACGCCGCAGGCCTTGAGCAGGCTCTTGGTTAAATCTTTATCGCCCGCAATGCCCTCGGCAATCGCACTGGTGAACTCGGTCTCAGCCGTCCAAATGCGGCGCTGCGCTGCGCCATACCCCAGCTGCACCAGGTTGCCATCATTCAAACGAATGTGCGGAATGCTGCGGTCGGCCGCTGCGGTAACGATGCAGGCGGTACTGGGGCCCAGGTAGCGGTCGTCCACCACGGTGCGTATGCGCGAGACAGCGGCTGGCACATCAAACGGCTGGTCGTTGATGGCCGCCATGATCAGCGCATGGCCCTCGGCCAGTGCGCTGCGCGCTACTTGCTCTTCGCGCGCCCGGAACACCATGCGGTAGATACCGGTTTTGGAGGTGCTGCGCGTCTGGCCAAAGCCCGTGGGCATACCTGCAAGGTTCAGCAGCTCAATGACGATGTGCTCCAGCACATGTCCGCACCAAGTGCCTCCCTGTAAGCGCTGCAGGAATCCACCGCGTTCGCCCACGCCGCAGTGGTGCTCAATCAGCGCGGGCAGCCAGGTGGTAAGCCGGTCGTTAAAGCCGGGAAGTTGGTGCGATGGATGATCTTCCAGCGGGCCCAGGTCCAGCCACACTTCCAGCACAGGCCGGTAGGTCCAAATGTTAGGGCCACGCAAATAGTTAACGCGCAGCAGGTCGATGTTTTTGAATGAGGTCATGGGACGCAGCACAGGGCCGGGTAGTAGGTTGGCAGGGCTGATAGGCTGGAGCAGCCTGGCCCGATCACATATTCGCAAGCATAGCGCTGCTCCACGCTGGCAGCTTTAGAGGAAAATTCACCGGTTGGCGCAGCGCCAGTGGCATGGCGCGATACGCGCCCAATCAATTCAAGATGCAACAAAACTCCCGCTTGGAAGGCCCTCGCCCCGCAACCGTTTCCACGGTTTCGGCGGCGCAGCCTCCGTTAGTCTCTTCTGAGAACGTGCTCGCCGTGCTGGAGGTTGACCTCAGCCCCGAACTGCGCTTTGCCCAAGAGGCGCTTGTCCTCACCAACGAACGGCTGTGGGCGCACGATGCGGCTCAGGGCTGGCGCTCATGGCCGCTGTCGCCGGCACTGTCCCTGCGAGCGCTGGATTACGGAGGCGTTGGCACGTTAGCGCTACACGACGAAGCACAACGTGTCTCGCTGTGGAATTTCACGCTTTCGCGCAATCCCGCGGCCCAGCGCCTGATGAAATTATTCGTCCTGCAGATTGGGCGGGTTGCCCAAGGTCAGAGCCACGGCCAAGACGGCGCTGAGCGCTCTGCCGAGCCGGACACGCTGTGCCCGGTGTGTCACAGCGAGCTGCCGCCCGAATCAGAAGAATGCGCCGTTTGCGCCCGCAACCAAACCCCCCAAACATCTACCTGGGTGCTGCTGCGCTTGTGGCGCTTTGCGCGGCCCTATCGCAAGCAGCTGGCAACCGGCTTTGCGCTGACGCTCGCGTCGACTGCCGCCACGTTGGTGCCGCCGTACCTGACGATTCCGCTGATGGACGATGTCTTGATACCGTTTCAGAACGGCCAGCAAATTCCCACGCAACTGGTGGTGATGTTGTTGGGAGGCCTGCTGGCATCAGCCCTGCTGGCCTGGGGGCTGGGTTGGGCACGCACCTATATGTTGGCGCGGGTGTCCGAGCGCATTGGCGCGGACTTGCGTACCACCACCTACGAGCATTTGCTGCGCTTGTCGCTGGATTACTTTGGCGGCAAACGCACCGGTGACCTGATGTCGCGCATTGGTTCGGAAACAGACCGCATCAACGTTTTCCTCTCATTGCATGCGCTCGACTTTGTCACTGACGTGCTGATGATTGGCATGACTGCCGCCATCCTGTTCTCCATCAATCCGTGGCTGGCATTGGTCACGCTGGTGCCACTGCCCTTCATCGGCTGGATGATCCACACCGTGCGCGACCGGCTGCGCACCGGCTTCGAGAAGATCGACCGGGTCTGGAGCGAGGTGACCAACGTGCTGGCCGACACCATCCCCGGCATCCGCGTGGTGAAAGCTTTTGCGCAGGAAAAGCGGGAGGCTGAGCGGTTTCACACGGCCAACCAGCACAACCTGGAAGTCAACGACAAGCTGAACAAGACCTGGTCGCTGTTTACGCCCACCGTCTCACTACTGACTGAAATTGGCCTGCTGGTGGTCTGGGGCTTTGGGATTTGGTTGGTGTCCAAAAGTCAAATCACCGTCGGCGTGCTGACGGCGTTTATTGCCTACATTGGCCGTTTTTATGGCCGACTCGATTCCATGAGCCGCATTGTGTCGGTCACACAAAAGGCCGCGGCTGGCGCCAAACGCATTTTTGACATCCTGGACCATGTCAGCAACGTGCCCGAGCCTGGCAATCCGGTATCCATGCAGCAAATACAAGGCGCTATTGACCTGCGCAGCATTGGTTTTCGCTACGGCAGCCGCGCCGTCATCAAGGGGCTGAACTTGCAGATTCGTCCTGGCGAGATGATTGGTTTGGTAGGCCACAGCGGGTCCGGCAAGAGCACGCTGGTCAACCTGATCTGCCGCTTCTATGATGTGACCGAGGGCACGATTGCGCTGGACGGCACGGATATTCGACGTTTTGCGGTGGCGGATTACCGCCGCCAGATCGGCTTGGTGTTGCAAGAGCCGTTTTTGTTCTTTGGCACCATTGCGGAAAACATTGCCTACGGCAAGCCCGACGCCAGCCGCGCGGAAATTGTGGCGGCCGCCCGCGCGGCGCATGCGCACGAATTTATTCTGCGCCTGCCGCATGGCTATGACTCTTTGGTGGGCGAGCGGGGGCAGGGTCTTTCGGGCGGAGAGCGACAGCGCATCAGCATTGCGCGGGCGCTGCTGATTGACCCGCGCATTTTGATTTTGGATGAGGCCACCTCTGCGGTGGATACCGAGACGGAGAAGGAAATCCAAAAAGCGCTCGATAACTTGGTGTTGGGCCGCACCACCATTGCTATCGCCCACCGCCTGTCCACCCTGCGCAAAGCCGACCGGCTGGTGGTGATGGACCGCGGCGAAATCGTCGAAGTGGGCCCGCACGACGAGCTGATGGAACAACGCGGTGCTTATTGGCGGCTGTACGAAGCGCAGGTCCGCCGCGCTGAAGAAGACGCCCAGGCCGCCGGTGTGCTGCCCATGATTTCCCCCATTAGCCAAGCTGCGCAGGCAGCCGACCCCTCATGACGCGCCCCGATTTCACTGCCTATCGCCTTGAGCGAGACGCGCACGGCCAACTCAACCTCACCACGCCGGGAGGCCAGGAGCATTCAGGCGTGCAGCCGGTGCGCGCTTTTCCGATTGGTGCACCCATGGAGGGCCTCTCGCTGTTAGGGCAAGACGGGCACGAGCTGCTGTGGGCTGAGCGCATGGCGGATTTGCCTGATGAGATGCAGGCGCTGATTGCCGATGAGCTTGCAGTGCGGGAGTTTTCCCCAGCCATCTTGCGCATTGACGCGGTATCGACCTATGCCACGCCCAGTGTCTGGACAGTGGAGACCGATCGCGGCCCGACGACGTTGACCCTTAAGGCGGAGGAAGACATTCGACGGCTGGAAGGACGCACCCGCTTGTTAATCGCTAGCGGTGAAGGCGTTCAGTACCGCATTGCCGATACGACTGCGCTGGATCGCCACTCGCTTCGGCTGTTAGAACGGTTTTTGTAGCTCCAAAGCGCTGACAGGGCTGTAAAAAGACCTTTTTTCGCATTAAAGGCAGAAAAGGGCTCAAGTTACCCCTCTTATTGCCGAAACGAAACTACGAGTGGGGAGGAAACCAGGCTCGCCTTCCAGCCACCCGAGGCCACTGTCATGCAATTACCACCTGTCGATCGCTCCAGCAGCTGGCGCCCCCAAGGCGCTGATCTTTATTCCACCGGAGCTTCCGGTGCCGTGCCCGTGCGCCCGGTGCAGGCGGCCAACCCCGTCGAATCCATGGCTCGGTTGGGGGAGGGTGCCATTGTCAAAACGCCTGAAAAACCGTCTGACCCCGATCAGGCGAATCGCGACTGGACGGAGGTGCGCGAGAAAAAAGAGGTCGAGCCCCCCGCTGACCCGCCCGAAGAGCCCATGTACAAGCAAATGCTGGAATTCATCCAATCCATGTGGCGCGCCAGCGGCTCAGCAGTCGAAATAGCGCTTGAAGTCAACAAGACCACGCTGGCCGAGCGCACCGCGCAACAGGCCAAAAACGAGCCGCTGACTTATGCCGACCCTTCCGTGAAACGCACCGGAGAAACCTGAAGTAGCGGCTCATTCAGCGGTAGTAATTTGCGCAACGCCCTGTCCAAGCGAGCTTGCCACGCTTTAATAGCCCAAGGGCACTTTGCGCTTGGGAGATACCCAAGGCGGCCTCGTCGTTCAGCCGCCTCGCCGGCCACTGGCTTCGCCGATCAGCATCGGCTGGTCGGCTTTTCCACAGCTGCCTGAGCAGCGGCCTACTTAGCTTTTTAGCGGCGCTGCCACCACTGCGTAATCGCCGTACCTGCCGCCGCCGACACAGCGCTGGCGGTGGTGCCCCAAGCCAAGTCAATAAAGCTCAGCGCTACTGGCCAGCCCTCCACCACAGCCAAGTTGGTCATGTCGTAGGTGCCATAGGCGAACAGACCAAATAAGCCGCCTAAAATCGCTGCGCGTTGAGCGCCACCGGCCTCCAGTGCCGGTCGAACGGCAAAAATCGCCAGTCCTACCGGGTAAAGCAGGTAAAAGGCCGCGGCTGCCGCCCAACGAGGCTGGCTGGCCATCAAGTCGCCCATGCCCGACTGGTACAGGCTGCGCGCGATCACACCTAGCCACAGGGCGTCTATGACCAGCATGACCACCATCGTGGCCAGCCAAGCTTTGAAGTAAATGGATTTCATGCGCGCATCCTAGCGCGGCGCTGCGGCGTTAACGCTGTCAAGCCGCAAGTTCCGGCCCGCACCTACAACGCTATTTACACAGCGCAATAGCGCATGAAAGCGCGCGTTTGAACGGCGTGCTTATTCAGGAACCGCACGGCGACCCCGGCAGGCTTCGCACATGGCCCGCAGGCACGTGTCTGGCCGCAGAGCTAACGTGGCCGGTTTGATCGTCAAAGAAAAAGTCGGGCTCAAATTCCCGCAGGAACGGCCCTTTTTCCAGCCCACCCAGGAACATGGCTTCATCGACTGCCAGGTTCCATTTCATCAGCGTATTGATGGCGCGCTCGTGCGCGGGTGCGCTGCGTGCAGTGACCAGTGCGATGCGCAGGCGCATGCCCGACACATCGGCCTGCAGCTGCAACTGGTGCAGGGCAGCGAGCAGCGGCTTGAATGGCCCGCCGAGCAATGGCAAGGCCGCATTGGCGGTCTCGTGCGTCACAAACGCTTCCAATCCGCCCGCCTGATAAATTTTTTCGGCTTCGTCGGAAAAAAGCACCGCATCGCCGTCAAAAGCGATGCGCAGCTCATGGGGGTAATTGAGTCCCGCTGCCACAGACTCCGTTAGCACCCGCGCCGCCGGAAAGCCCAGCTGCAGCGCTTCGCCCACATCGCCCTCGTTAGCCGACAAAAACAGGTGTGCGCCCAAGGGTCGCAGATAACGAAACGGATCGCGCCCTTGTGTAAACACACCGCGCTCTACCCTTAAGCCTTCGTTTTGCGCCGAGCGAAAAATGCGCAGTGCCGAAACGGGGTCGTTGCGCGACAGCACCACCACCTCCACCCGCTGCGTCGCGCCCGTGTTGAACGCCAGCAGCTTGCGCACCAGGGGAAACGCCACACCGGGCTTAGCGGGAACATCCAGCCGCGCCTGTTGCAGTCGCATGTATTCGCGCGGGTCCCGCGCGTCGAAGATGCGGTTTTCCTCCTCGAAATCGAACAGCGCACGCGAAGAAATTGCGACTACTAATTTGTCTTGAAGGCTCACAGGCATAAGGCTTAGACCTCGCTCAGTTCAATAGATGTTTCGCCGTAGGGCTGCCCCAAGGCGAAACGCGGCCCCCTCGGGGGGGGGGGCAGGGAGCGACATACAGCGCGCGACCGTGGGGACCCCATCGTTATTTCACAAACTGGTTGAGCTGAATAATCGGCAGCAGTACCGCTAGCACGATCACCATCACCACCAGCCCCATGGCCACGATAAGCAGCGGCTCCAGAATCGTGGCCAGCTGAACGGCGCGGCGTTGGACTTCGGTCGAAAGCTGGGTGGTGGCGCGCTGCAGCATGGCGGGGAGTTGGCCGGTTTGCTCGCCCAGGCGGGCGAACATGGACAACATGCCGGGGAAGCGCTTCTTTTGCGCCAGGGCCGAGGCCAGCGGCGCGCCCTCGCGCACCTGCACCAGCGCATCCAGCGCGTCGTCCCGCATGGCGCGGTTGTTCAGGGTTTCCGCGGCCGCTTGCAGCGCTTTCAGAATGGGAACGCCCGCGCCGGTCAGCATGGCGAGCGTGCCGGCAAAGCGGGCGGCATTGTAGCCGCGCGCGAGGCGGCCAATCAGTGGCAGGCGCAGAAATGCATCGTCAAATTTTGATCGAAATACGGCGTTAGCGTATGCGTAGCGTGCGCTGATAGCTCCTAATATAAGAGCAATCAGCATCCACAGGCCGTAGTGGCGTACAAAGCCGCTAATGGCCAGCATGGCCACCGTGAGAAACGGTAGCGCCCGGCGCGAACCGGCAAACACGCCGGCCACCTGCGGAACGACGTAGCTCACCAAAAAGATCACGATGACGATGGCCACTACTGTCACGATGGCCGGGTACAGCGCGGCCCCGACCAGCTTGGCCTTGAGGGTTTGGCGGTCTTCCAAGTCGTCTGCCAAGCGCTCCAGCACCAGCCCCAAATTGCCGCTGTGTTCGCCCGCGCCAATCACCGCGCAGTAAATGTCAGAGAACTCCCGTGGGTGCTGCTGCAGTGCGCGGGCAAACGGTGCGCCGGCATTCACCTCGGCGCGCAGCACAGCCACCAAGTGGCGCTGGCGCTCGTCGTCGGTTTCATCGGCCAGTGCAGTAAGGGCACGCTCCAGCGTGAGGCCGGAGGTGACCAGGCCGGCGACTTGGCGTGTCCAGATGGCAAGGCCGGTGCTGCTGAAGGCCCGGCGCTGCATGAAGCCACCCGAGGTGCGCCGGCCATCGGCAGAAGGCGCGTCGCCAGCCAGCGTGACGGCAAGCGGAACCAGCGCCTGCGCGCGCAATTGGCTGCGCGCGGCTTTGGCGTTGTCGGCGTCCATGACCCCGGTGCGGGTCTGGCCTTGGGCATCCAGGGCTTCAAAGGCAAAGGCAGGCATTGGCGGCAAGGCGAATCGGCATGGCGACGATGGTAGCGGCAAGGCGCACGCCTCGTGTCTTCATGCTGTGCGAACTGCGAACTGCGAACTGCGAACTGCGAACTGCGAACGCACGCGAGGCGAAAAAACTTCAGGCTGCCAGCGCCGCTGCTGCAATGTCCAACGACCGCAAGCGCAGCTGCGGGTCGTACACGTCGCACACCAGCATCAATTCATCTGCGTGTGTGGCTTCCTGCAACGCCTCAAAACCGGCACGTACCGTGTCAGGCCCGCCCACCACGGCCGCCGCCAGAAATTCAGTAATAGCCGCATGTTCTTGTGGCGCCAGTTGTTCGGCCAGGCCCTCTACAGGCGGCGCCAGCTTGAGGCGCTCACCTTTCAAAATACCCAGTGCTCGCTGCCACGTGCTGCTGGCCAAAAACTGCGCTTCTTCGTCGGTGGGCGCGGCAATCATCGGCACGCCGATGGCCACGTAGGGCTTGGCCCATTGCGCGGACGGTTTAAACAAGCGGCGGTACAGACTGATGGCCTGCAGCAACTGGCGCGGCGCAAAGTGCGAAGCAAACGCATAAGGCAGCCCGCGCTCGGCAGCCAACTGAGCAGAGAACAGGCTGGAACCCAACAACCAAATAGGAACGTTGGTTCCCGCGCCTGGCGTGGCCACCAGGCGCTGGCCGGGTTGCGCAGGTGCCAGCAAGCGCTGCAGTTCAGCTACATCGCGCGGAAAGTCTTCCTGCGTTTCGGGCCGGTCGCGGCGCAGGGCGCGCATGGTGAGCGGGTCGGTGCCGGGCGCACGGCCCAGCCCCAAGTCAATGCGGCCGGGGAATAGCTCTGCCAAGGTGCCAAACGCCTCGGCCACCACCAGCGGCGCGTGGTTGGGCAGCATCACGCCGCCCGAGCCGATGCGTATGTGCCGGGTGCCCGCAGCCAAATGGCCAATCAGCACCGCCGTGGCGGAACTGGCAACACCTGCCATGTTGTGGTGCTCTGCCAGCCAGTAACGGGCGAAACCGAGCTTTTCTGCGTGCTGGGCGGTTCGCAGCGCTATGGTGAGCGCGTCGAGCACGCCGCCACCTTCGCGCACAGCCACCAAATCAAGCATGGACAAAAGCGGTGCAGGGCGTTAATTCATGAGAATGAGCGTGCCCACTGGTGGCACGCTGCGTTGTCGTCAAAAGCTGTTTTTTACGGGGTGTGACGGTCGCTGATGCGTTTCTGAGCGCTGCTTGGCAGCGCAGGCGCGGCCCGTGCCTGGCTGCGAGGTGAAGCGTAGGAGAACCGCTTAAAAGAGCTGATATTTGGTGATGACTGGCTAAGATTGTCGATTGCGCAATTAGCGCTTCTACCTAAGTCGGGGCACGCCATGGGTTTTTTCAGTAAAATTTTTAAGCTGCGCGAGCAAGATCCTGAGAGCGAAGAAACGACCTGGGCGTTTGATGACAACTCCAGTGAAACCGTGTTCGACGCAGACGACGCCAACCACCTGGCCGCTGAATTCGACATCGACGCCGCCATCAATGGGCACGAGGCCTGGAAGCACATCCTGCGCCAGCAGCTCAGCGGTGAATTAGCCCAGCCCATCGACCTGGCGCAACTGCGCGACCCCAAACAGGACAGCTTGGGGCAGTGGCTGTATGGCGAGGGCCGAGCCGTGCTGGGCCGCTACCCGGCGTTCGCGGTGCTGGTGTCGCGCCACGCGTATTTCCATGCGCAGGCCGCGCGGATGGTGGAACTCACCCAGGCGGGCGATTACGACCAGGCGCTGCAGGTCTACCGCGGCAGTTATCGCCATGCATCCAATCAGGTGGTGTTGCTGCTCAAACAGCTCAAGCGCGGCTTGGTGAGCAGTAAGCGAGCACTTGCTACCGTTTAAGTTGATTGCGTGGGTGCGCACCTTCGCATCCATCGCCCCCGTTTCTTGAAACACCCTGCGTGCGGTTTCAATCCCCAGTGCAGCATTAGTTCAATGCACTGACCAAGGTCGACAGCCAAGCTAGCTGTAGTTTCCCAATAGGTTGTTCACCCGAGGTGAAGAAAGATGGAGGTTCTAACATCTCCCAACTCTCTTCAGGAATCCTCGGATGAACACCCACAAGAATGCCTTATTGACGCCTAAAGGTCGAGCCCACCTAGTGCGTGAGATTGACCGCATTGGACTCAAGCTCGCAGCCGCTGCTCACGGCATGAGCGTGCGCACAGCAGGCAAGTGGCAGCGGCGCTTGGCAGCTGAGGGCGTACACGGATTGCTGGACCGCAGCTGTAGACCGCATTCATGCCCACGGCGCAGTAGCGCCCTCAAGGTGGAGCGCGCAGTCGCACTGCGCCGCACCCAGCGCCTGAC
>JBBSUJ010000041.1:0-26910 GCA_038235025.1 Burkholderiales bacterium | reverse complement strand
TTCCATCTGTCCCAGGAACTCGCGCTTGCGGGTTTTTTTGACGGCGAGGTTCAGCTCAAGGCTCGATTGCTTCATGGGGGGTGACGATGCCACGAAAACCTGACTGCTACCAGACCTTAGGGAGACTTATGCAGGATGTCCTTAGCAAAGCTCGCTTCTACGTTTGCCTTTTTCTGATGTACGTGCTCCGCCGCACATAATGAAGCCGCCGCAACAAAAATTCTCCTACACGCATCGCCGCTATCTAGGCCACAGCGCCCACAGCTGCAGCGGCTGCTTGAGCCGACCGGCCGTTTCGCCCGCCTGCGCGCCCCAGCCGACAAAGTAATCGGCCCGTACCGCGCCGACGATGGCGCTGCCGGTGTCTTGCGCCATCACCAAACGCTGTAACGGAACCTGCGGGCCGGGCGACGTTAGCCATACAGGGGTGCCGTAGGGAATACTGGATTTGTCGACCGCGATAGAGCGGCCAGGTGTCAGCGGCACGCCTTGTGCGCCCTTGGGTCCAAAAGCGGTGTCGAGCGCGTTGAGTGGCTCTTCGCGGAAGAACACGTAACGCGGGTTGGACCACAGCAGTTCTTGCGTGCGGTGGGGGTTTTGCACCATCCAGGCCTTGATGCCGGGCCAAGTGGCATCGCGTACCAAGCCGCGGTCGAGCAGCCAGCGACCAACACTGCCGTAGGGGCGGTCGTTGGTGCCGGCATAGGCGACGCGCACTTGCTTTTGAGTGCCGTCGGGCTCGGTGAGATCGAGCCGGCCCGAGCCCTGGATGTGCAGCACCATGGCTTCGATAGGGTCGCGCAGCCAGGCGATTGTTTTGTTTTGCAGAGCAGCTTGGGCCGCGGGCAGCGTGTCGATCTCCTGCCGGGTGTACCACGGCCTGCGCCGGCTCAGGTCGGCCGGCGGCGCGTAGAGCGGCACGTCGTAGCCGTTACCAGGCAAGCGCGACGCTTGCATTTGCGGCTCAAAGTACGCGGTGAGCAAGCCGTCAACAGCACCATTTTTTGACTCAACCCGGTAGGGCTGCAGGCGGCGAATCATCCAGGCGCGCTGCTCTTCGTCCCCGGCAATACTAAGTTGGCGCACCTCGTCGCAAAGGGGCACAAACACGGCTGGCGGCCGCTCGCAGCTTTTGATCCAGGCGTTCCAGGCGTCGTACAGGTTGTCGTTGGCGAAGCCCGGCAGGTCCGACCAATGCACCGGCACCCAGCGGCTGCCGCGCTGCTCGATGGGGCTAGGCAGCGCGAGCGGCTCGCCCGGCAAGGGCGGCTGGGTTGCGACAGGGGGCGCGGTCGTGGTGGGGCCTGGTTCGGGCTGCGAACGAGAGGCGCACGCGGCCAGCGTTCCTACAATCAAGGTCAGCAGCGCGCAGCGCAGGAGTGAGACATTCATGGGTTTGATTTTGCTTGAGGCACTGGGCGCTTTGGCGATGCTGGTGCTGATCGTTTGGTGGACGATGTTTTCTGGCCGGCCGAAAGGCGAGTTGCCACCCCGCGCGCAGCCACCAGCGCCAGCGCCAGCGCCATTGCCACCGGCACTGCCACTGCCACTGCCACTGCCCGGCACGGTTAACGGCGCGTCGGACGACACGAAAACGCATGGCACCGCGGCCAAAGCGCCCAAGCCACCGCCGAGCAGCTCCTGACCCCTTACGGCGGGGTTGCAGAAAACGCGCAAGCGCTTCAGTCCTACAGGCTTTGGCTCCACCGCGCCTGTGCGGGCAGCCTGTGTCTGCCAACAATGGGCCATTGCTTAGCTGGTGACCTTGCGTCACAGCCAGTAGCCTATTCAATCTGAACTGAAGACAGGAGCCTCTCATGCACCACCCCAAAATTCTTGCCATTGCCGCCGCAGCCCTTATCGCCACGGGTTGCGCCAACATGAACGACACACAGCGCCGCACCGCAACAGGTGCCGGCGTGGGCGCGGTTGCCGGTGCGGTCATTGGCTCTGCCACCGGCGGCAGCGCAGGCTCGGGGGCTGCCATTGGCGCGGGCGTGGGCGCTTTGGGCACCTACATTTGGTCTCGCAACATGGAAAACCAGCGCCGCGACATGGAGCAGGCCACACGCGGCACCGGGGTGGTAGTGAGCCAGACGCAAGACAACCAGTTGCGCCTGGAGATCCCGAGTGACATCTCCTTTGACACCAACAGCGCACAGATCAGCGGTGCCTTCCGCCCCGTGCTGGATCAGTTTGCCCAGGGACTGCGTGAGAACACCCGCACGCAGGTTCGCATCATTGGCCACACCGACAGCACCGGCAGCAATGCGATCAACAACCCCTTGTCGGTGGACCGGGCGGCCAGCACGCGCAGTTATCTGGCGGCACGCGGTGTAAACCCCGAACGCCTGACCATCGAAGGCCGAGGCTCAAGCCAGCCAATTGCCAGCAATGCAACCGACCGTGGCCGAGAGCAAAACCGCCGTGTCGAAATTTACGTTGCTGAGCGGCAGAACGGCTAACGCCCCGGGCGCTCGTTAGCGACTTAGAACTGGCGGTGGGCAAGCGCCGGCAGTCGCTCGCGTATGGTGTGCAACCGCTCACGCGTGACCTCCGCGATCACTAAGCCCACTCCGCCCGGGCGCTGCCCCAATATCAGCCCCCACGGGTCCAACGCCATGCTGTGGCCCCAAGTACGGCGGCCACTGGGGTGCACGCCGCCCTGAGCGGAAGCCAGCAGGTACGCTTGGTTTTCCACCGCACGTGCGCGTAGCAGCAGCTCCCAGTGCGCCTGCCCCGTGGTGAAGGTAAAGGCGGCCGGCACCAACAGCAGGTCGGCTCCGGCGTTGGCATGCAATCGGTAGAGCTCGGGGAACCGCAAGTCGTAGCAAATGGAAAGCCCCACGCACCATGCGCGGCCACTGCGGTCTGTCAGGGTGAACTGGACGGCCTCGCCGCCCGGCTCGATGGTGCGGGCCTCGTCAAACTGCTCCTGCCCATGCGACAGCCGGAACAAGTGCACTTTGTCGTAGCGTGCCACGCAGTTGCCTGACGGAGAAAACGCCAGCGAGCTGTTTCGTACCCGGTCGGGGCCAGCGCCGCGCAGCGGCAAACTGCCACCAACGATCCACAGGCCGCTTTCCTGAGCGGTGCGGGCCAAAAATTCCTGCACACGGCCCGCGCCATAGGCTTCAGCTTGGCCCAGCTTGTCGCGCTCATCAAGGCCCATGCTGGAGAAGTATTCGGGCAGCAGCGCAAGCTCTGCGCCACCGTCCTGCGCCTGTTTGACGAGGTCCCGCGCCATCCGCAAGTTATCGCCCACGTCTGGGCCGGATACCATCTGCACAGCGGCGACTTTCATGGCGCTTCCTCCTTTTTGGGTGCGCCCAGCGGTTGCGTGGCAGCGCGCAGCGCCTCGTTCAAACGCCGACGAGGCAGCTTGGTCACATCAGGCTCGGCCCAAGTGCCTTTGATGGAAAACTCCTGCGTCGCAGCCGCAATCAAGGGACCGCGCAAAAACACTTGGGCGAGGAAGGTGCCGAGGCCAATCACCGGGTTGATAGCGGTGGCCACCAGCGACGCGGTGAGGGCGTTTACTTCAGGCACCACCACCACGTGCAGGTCCTGCGTTTCGCGCCCGATGTCCGCGCTGCCTTCCATCAGTACCGCGGCGTTGACACCTTTCATCTGCAGATTGTTGGTGGTGGCCACGCCGCGTTCAATGCCCACATCGCCGCGCACAAAATCAAATGCAAAGCCTTCACTGAACACGTCGCGAAAATCGAGCGCAAAGCGGCGTGGTAGCGACTGCAGGCTGAGAACGCTGAGCAGCTTGGCCAGCCCTGGGTCGGCCTTGAGGAACTGACCGGACCCCACGCCCATGTGGACCTGCCCGGTCATGCTGCGGTAGTCAGGGCTGATCGGGGCTCCGAGCCAACCGATCTGGCCCTCAATGCGGCCCTTTCCCTTGCGCACCACATCGGGCATGCCCAGTCGCGCCAGCAGTCCGCCGGTGTCTTGCATGTCCAGGACAAAGCTCAACACGGTGCGGCGCTCGGGCGAGCGGGTGGCCAGTACGTTGCCGGGCGACAGCGCAGCGGCACCGGCGTTGGTGTAAGCGGTCCCCGGTGCCTGTGCACCGTTGAGCCGCGCCCAGTTTCCGCTGGCGGTGAAAGCTGCTTCGGGCGTGGTGAGGTTGAACTTGGCAAGACGCCATTCGCGTCCGGCGCTGCCAGCACCGCGGTTGCGCGCGTCTATTTCCAGCCGACCCAAGGGGCGTCCGCGCAGCTCGAAAGCTTCGGCGACGATGTCCAGGCCCGGCAGGCTGGTGGGCTGCTCATCAAACAGTGCGTCCACCTGCGTGGCAACGCTGTCAGGCACCTGCAGGCGCGAGAGGCGGGCATAGACCCCGCCGTTTTCATCGTCGCTACTGCCACTCCCCTGGCGGTACTCTAGATAGCCGGCCAGCTCCTGTGCATCCAGGTTGGCGCGCCAGACGGTACCCACGCGCGAACCGCCCACCACCAAGTCGTGCAGGGTGCGACCCTGGGCTTGCAAGCTGCCTGCCTGCAGCGCAAACACCTGCGGCAGGTAGTTCTGCAGAGCGCCGGCGGTTGATGCTGGCGCAGCCGCGGCTGAAGCGGGGCCGGGCGATGCCGTTACCAAGACGTCACTGGCACCGCGGGCACTATCCGGCATGGGTACTGACGCCGGCAACGCCTTTGCAGCGACGGGGGCGCTATCCAGCACGGCTTGCCATGCATCGATATCAAGGGCGTCAAAGCGCAGGTTTGCCTCCACCCCGGAGGCAGGCAGTGCCGGGTGCTGCGGCGGCGGAACGCCCACTGCAAGGCTACCTCGCAGCACCCGGTCGCTGCCGCTCGCTGATCGCTCAAGCTCGTAGTGCAGCGCGGCAAGCGTGCCCACCTCTATGTTGATTTGCTGTTGCAGCGGCGCAGCGGCGGCGCGCCCCCGCGCCAGCGACTCTGGCATCAGTTGGTTCTGGAACCGCACTGGCAGGAGGGTATCGGCCGACTTGGCGAGCGGCACCGGCAAATCCAGCGCCATACCCTGCAAGCTGGTACTGAGTAAAAGCTCAGGAATGCCGCGCCGCACGGTCAACGTCATGTCATAGGCAGCGCTGCCGCTCGCTTTGTGCGCCACTTGTGCCAGCACGCCCAATTCCCGCGCCTGCTGCAGGCCTTGCGCGGTGGCAGTGCCTTGTGCGCGCACCTCTACGACTGCGGGGACATCCGCTTGGCCCTGCATGGCGCCGTCAATGCGCACACTGCCGCCCAGTGCGCTGGCCTGCGCACCCGCAATGGAGAAGCCCGATTCGGTGAAGCCCACGGCACCGCGCGCGCGCGCCAGAAGCGGTGTGTCGGGCGTGATGCGCACATCGTTGCCCGCAAGTTTCAAGCTCCCTTGAACGGTGCTTTTTTGCAGTTGCTCGATGGGCAGCTGCAGCGCCAGGCTCAGGTCTGCCGTGCCGGTGCCACTGGCTTTGTCCAAGGCGTTTCCTGTCAGGCCAGAAACGGGAGACGCCGTGGCAAACGCCAGCATCTGCGACAGCGGCCCACGCGCGTTGGCCGAAAGTTTCACCGCGCTGTGGCTCAGATCGGAGATTTGCGCCTCGATGGCGCTTACTCGCAAGTCGCCAAATCCCTTAAAACTGCCTTTGGCTCCTTTGATCTGCATACCGGCGCGCTCAAAAATCAGCTCGCCCGATAGTTTTTCCAACGCGGGCCAGTGCGGCTCGCCCGCCGCCTGCAGCTGTGGCGGCACGTAGGCGAAGTTCACGCCCTGCAGCTGCGCGGCAATGCGAAAGTCGCCCTGTTTGGGGTCATTGAATGGCATGTCGTGCAGATCACCGCGCACCGCAAAGTCGACACGGCTGGCCCGGCCAGCCTGAATAGCATCGCGAACGTAATGGCGGGCATCGGCCGGCACTACGAGCGGCAGGTAACGGTGCACGCGGGTGCCGTCCGCGCGCTGCAAACTGCCTTTGAGGTCGAGTACGCCGGGAAAGCGGTGCTTGGCTGAAGACTTTGTTGGGTCACTGGTGTGCCAGTTGGCATGCGCGGTGCCAGCGGCGTCGGCGTTGGCGAACGCTGCCTGCGGCACGTCAACGGAAATGCGCGCGCCATCGATCTTCCAGTTGACCTGCGCACGCAAGCTGTCCAGCAAGACCAATGGGTCTTCAAAGACGCCCGGCAATTGCAGCGCACCGTCCGAGACCAGCACCGCCGCCTTGCCGCCTGCCTGGTTCAGGTCAAAGTCCACCCGCGCACCTTGAATTCCGAGCGATGCCGGTCCTGCCGCTTGCGGAGGGCCTGTTTTGGCGGGGTCAGGCGCGTCTGACTCGTCCGCCGACCCCGCTCCGGACGCCGAAGCCACGGCCAAGCCGTTTACCAAACCCTTGGCGCTGTACTGGGCCGGCGTGTCCAGCGGGCCTTGCCATTGCACGCTGATGCGCTCAACCACGCCTTGAGGGGCGTAACGCGCCAGGGCGGCGTGGGCGGTGGCGGCAAACGGCAGGCGCGCCGCAATGCGGGCCATGGCAGCAAGGTCAAGCTGGTCGGCCTCCAACTGGCCGCGCGCAGGCGCTTGCGGCGTGGCGTGCTGATAGTGAAGACGCAGGTTGCCGCCGGGCCAGTCGACCGGCTCGCCGCCATTGACATCGACATCGGTCTCGCTGGTGAAGCGCAGATCTTTGGTGAAGATGCGAAACCCCGCCGCATCACGGCTGCCGCCCAAGCGCCCTTGCACGCCGCGCAGACGCAGCGGCAAAAGCTCAGGCGCAAGCTGCACATCGACCTGGGACAACGCCAAATCCGCAGCACCACCCACCGGTACGCCGCGGTCCACATCAACCCAGGCACGCACGGCACCCGAGCCCTGGGCCACGTTGACTTGGCCGAGGTCGGCATGCCGACCCAAACGCGACAGGTCGACGCGCTCAAAAGCGGCGTACAGCTGGCCGCTCCAGCGCTGCCAGCCGTCGCCGCCGCCGAGGGAGAGCACCGGCTCGCGCATGCGCGCCACCACCGTAAAGCGCTGCCCAAAGGTGGCTGGCGGCGTGGCATCCATGCGCGCTGCGTGTCGCCAGCGGCGGTTGCGAAGCGTGATGTCAACGTGCTCCAGCGCCAGCTCTGGCGCGCAGCGCAGCTCATCGGTCCAGCGCACCCGGCCGCCGCGAACCACAACCTCGGGCTGAGAGAAAAGCCAATCTGACGCGCCACCACCGCCGTCCGCACGGCCCATATCCACGCCGGCGACCCAGATACGAGCGTCCCGCGTGCGCCGCACATCCACATCCACGCCCTGGAGATGAATTTGCTCAAAGCCGCCGCTCAGCAGCGCGCGCGGCGACAAGGTCAGCGTCACCTGCGGCAGGCGAAGCGCCGCGCGTCCCTGCGGGTCCATCAGTGCGACGTCGTTCAGTTGAAAAGTGGGGATCAATCCCTCGGTGCGCGCGCTGATAGCGCCCAGCTGCACCGGCACACCCAGCGCCTGACTGGCCTCGGTCTGGATGAAAACACGGTATTGCCCAATTCGCGGCACAATCCAGCCGTGGAGCGCGCCCCAAGCCAATGTCAGTAGCAAACTGGCTGCAAGCAGCAAGCCAAGGGACCAGCGTGCGAACACCGAAACCCACTTTAGAAGGCGTGTGGGGCGGGCTACGGGTTCTGTCATGTTCTGCTGAAAGATAAAGGAATTATGACCCGCACAGCCGCTGCCGCTGCCCCGAACCCGAGTCCCTCGTGCGGTATTGCCAAGCCGTGCGACCATGGTGATTCCTACGCCGAATGACATGCTGACCGACACCCCACCACGCACCGCAAACGAGCCTGCCGGCCAAGAGCCTGCGGAGCACTCGCGCCTGTACCAGCGGCTACACCGTCGCTACCAAAGCGAGCTGGCGCTCTTACCCGCAGGGGTGCCGATGCGCGCGACCATGGATTGCGCGCTGGAGCAGCTTCGCGCCAAGGGCTTTGACTTGGGCGTTGCGCTGCGCATCCTGCGCCAGATCGTGATGGAGCGGGTGATGGTGATGGACTGCCGCGGCAGCGCCAGCTTGGGCGAAGTAATGCGCGCCATGACCGAACTGGCAGAGCTGGCGCTAGACGCCGCCAGCCGACACGCCCGCGCGCAGTTGGACGCGCGCCACGGCGCGCCGCAAAACGAGGTCGCCCGCGAAGGTGCAAGCGAGGTGGAGTTCTGGATCATCGGCATGGGCAAGCTTGGCGCGCGCGAGCTCAATGTATCAAGCGATATCGACCTCATTTATGTCTACGCCTGCGACGGGGAAACCGCCGGCGTTGAAGGCGGGGACGGCGTTCGCCGAGGCCGCACCTCGCACCACGAGTATTTTGGCCAAGTGGTCAGAATCATCCACGCGCTGATTGGCGAAGTCACCGAGCACGGCTGTGTGTTCCGCGTGGATCTGGCGCTGCGACCGAACGGCAATTCAGGCCCCGCGGCGGTCTCCCTGGCCGCGCTGGAGGAATACCTACAAGTGCAGGGCCGCGAATGGGAACGATTTGCCTGGCTTAAAAGCCGCGTGGTAGCGCCGCTAAGCAGCGTGCAGGGCGACGCGGTGCAGGCCCTGCGCGAGGTCGTGCTGCCCTTTGTGTTCCGCCGCTACCTGGACTACAGCGTGTTCGATGCGCTGCGCGCGCTGCACCGACAGATTCGCGAGCACGCTGCGCGCCGCAGCGCCGGCCACCCAGAGCGCGCCAACGACGTCAAACTCTCGCGCGGCGGCATTCGCGAAATCGAATTCACGGTACAACTGCTGCAAGTGGTGCGGGGGGGGCAGTTCCCCGAACTGCGCCGCCGGCCCACGCTGGACGCGCTGGAGCGCCTCGCGTTCGCCGGGCTGATGCCGCAAACAACGGCTGACGCGCTGGCCCGCGCATACGTCTTTCTGCGCCGGGTTGAACACCGCATTCAGTACTTAGACGACCAGCAAACCCACATTCTCCCCACGCGCGACGACGACCTCGCCTGGATCGCCAGCACTATGGGCAGCGCTGGCTGCTGCGCGTTTTTGCACGAGCTGGACATGCACCGCGAATTCGTGGCGCAGGAATTTGACACGCTGCTCGGCGGCCCCGATGCGGACCATTGCAGCGGCGGACGCTGCGGCAAGGGAAAAACGAGCGGGCCGGCCGCTGCTCCTGACCTGGAAGGTCTGTTGGCCACACTGACAGGCCGCCTGCACGAGCGCGTGGCCGAATGGCAAGGCCATGTGCGACTGGAATCCCTGCGCGATGAAGCTCGTACCCGCCTGATGCGGCTGCTGCAGCGCACCGCCCAATGGGTGTCCGAAGAACGGGTGGACGAAGAGGCCGCCGTGCGCTTGGTGAACTGGCTCGAACCCTTGCTGCGCCGGGAAAGCTACCTGGCGCTGCTGCTGGAGCGCCCCGCCGTGCATGAGCAACTGCTGCACCTGCTGGGCGCGGCGCGCTGGCCAGCACGCTATCTGTTGCAGCACCCCGGCGTGATCGACGAACTGGCCGGCAGTGACATGCTCTCCGAGCGCTTTGTACCAGCCGATTTTGAGCGTGACCTGGAGCTGCGCCGTACTTCACTGCAGTCGACACAAGAAGACGACGACGAAGCACTGCTGGATTTGCTGCGCCGCTCGCACCATGCCGAAACGTTTCGCACCTTGGCGCGCGATCTGGAATCACGGCTCACGGTCGAACAGGTGGCCGACGATCTCACGGCGTTGGCCGACAGCGTGCTGCGCCTGACAGCGCGCTGGTGCTGGGAACGCCTGCGCAACCGCCACCGGAAAGAGCCGCGCTTTGGCATCATTGGCTACGGCAAGCTGGGGGGTAAAGAGCTGGGCTACGGCGGCGACCTGGATATTGTTTTTGTATTTGACGACGACGACGAAAACGCCTCCGAGGTGTATGCAGCTTTCGTGCGAAAACTTATTAACTGGCTGACGGTGAAAACCGGCGAAGGCGACCTGTTCGAGATCGACACCGCCCTGCGCCCCAATGGCAACTCGGGCTTGCTGGTCACCAGTTTCGAGTCTTTTTCCAACTACCAGCAGCGGCGCGGCAGCAACACGGCGTGGACATGGGAGCACCAGGCCATGACGCGCGCCCGCTTTGTGCTGGGCACGCCGGAACTGCAGAAAAGCTTTGATGAAGTGCGCACTGCCGTCATCACGGCCAAACGCGATCCGGCTGCGCTGGCGCAGGAGGTCATGAGCATGCGTGAGCGGGTGCGTGAGGCGCATCCCGTGCCAGCAGGAAAATTCGATGTCAAGCACAGCCGCGGCGGCATGGTGGACGCTGAATTTGCCATGCAGTTTTTGGTGCTCTCGCAGTCGCGCCATTGCCCGGTGCTGATCGAGAACGTCGGCAACATCAAACTGCTGGCGCGCGCCGAAAGCGCGGGCTTGCTGCCTGAGGGTTTGGGCAAGCTGGCGGGCGACGCTTACCGCGACCTGCGCCGTGTGCAGCACACCGCCCGCCTGGACGAACTTCCAACCCAAGTGCCACCGGAGCGGGTCAAGACGCAAAGCGAAGTCATCCTGACGATGGTGCAGGCCGTGTTTGGTTCGTACACCCATCCTGCTGGCGCTTCTGCCGCTTCTGCCGCTTCTGCCGCCTCGTCTCCCCCATCGTCTCCTTCGGCCACTTAGAGCGATAGCGAAAGCGCCGGGTACTGCAATGCCGCAGTCAACGCGTCTTTTTTACTGAGTTTTTTCCTGACACCTGGCTTAGGTTTTCGACACTGCACCCATGCCTAAGCTCTGCTGGCGCTGTGGTGGGGCCAGCGGCCGCAGCAACGGGTGGCGACGGAACCCGCTCGCCGGGCGCTCACCATCTGCACAGTGCGGCCCGCGCGTGCCACTCCGCCCAAGCGACTCTCTGCAAGTGGCAGCGTGGCAGCGTGGCAGCGTGGCAGCGTGGCACGAAGGCAGTGTGGGTGCCGATTTTCTGAACGATGGCGATCTGGTGCACGCCGTGCCTGTCATATAAAATTTAGAGTGAAAACTGGCTCTAGCGCTTATGGGCAAAGCGCTTACAGCTATTAAATAAGGAGCTTATTTAATCCAAGGCATTCACTTGGGCGATCAGGAACCCCATTCCAGGAGTAGTGCTGTTTTTGTTCTGCTGACGTTTGGCGGCGTGCTTTCCTCCCAACGCCATGAATCTGCCGAAGTGTCCCGATAGCGCTCTACCGACGATCTCCATCAGCGTGGCTCTCCCGCCTGCATCGCCCGCGCAGCTCGAGAGTCCGCAAAGCAGCTAAGCAGCGCAGCAGCCGAATAGGGCTGCTATTGCGGGCAATCTAGGCAATTGAACGACGGGCGGCACTCCATAATTGCCGCTTCCCATGAATCTCATCACCCTGAACCCCGCATCGCTCGTATTGGGCCAGCCGCTGCCGTTTGCTGTGCGCGGGCCCGATGGCTTGTTGCTGGCCAGCAAGGGCTTTGTGATTCGCAAGCGCGAGGACCTCGAAGCCCTGCTGACGCGCGGCACACATCTGTATATCGACACCGAAGAATCGGTTGACGGACACCGCGCTTACCTCGCGCAGCTGCAGAAGATGCTGATCACCGATCAGCCGCTGGGCGAAATCGCCAGCATGCAAATGGACGGCGGCACCCAAGCCAACGTAAGCAAGACTCGCGACGGACCGGTGGACTGGTTGGACCTTCAGTGGACCGCCACGCAGCTGCTTGCCCAGCCCAACCCGGCAGATTTTGGCGGCCGCTTTCTGGCTTTACAAGCCGAAGTGGCGCGCGGCTGCCTTCAAGCTCCGGATGCCACGCTGCTCACACTGATCCAGCGCTCCAGCGATGAAACGCGCGTCTATAGCGCCACGCACGCAATGCTGGTGGCCAGCGTTTGCATGCTGATTGCACGCGATACGCTGCAGTGGAGCTCGGAAAAAATCGATCGCATTGGCCGGGTGGCGCTCAGCATGAACATTGCAATGACCGAGCTGCAAGACCGACTGGCCCAGCAGAGTTCCCCGCTAAGCGCCTTACAAATTTCAATGGTGCAAGACCACGCTGAACGCTCCGCCAAACAGTTGGCTGCACTGGGCGTTTCCGATCACGTCTGGCTGGACGCTGTGCGCCAGCACCACGACCGCGCCTTGGGCCCCTTCGAAGGCAGAAGCGAGGCAGGACAAATTGCCCGGCTGGTGCAACGCACTGATATTTTTGCGGCGCGCCTGGCACCCCGCGCTGGCCGCACCCCCATGTCTGTGACCTCCGCCATCAAGGCCTGCTACCTCGACGAAGAACGCAAAGTGGACGACGCTGGCTCCGCATTGGCCAAAACACTGGGCATCTATCCGCCAGGCTCTTTGGTCAAACTCGCGAGCGAAGAGGTCGGCGTGGTGCTGCGCCGCGGCGCTACGGCCACCACACCGCGCGTGGCAGTGGTACGCAGTCGCTCCGGCATGCCTACGGGCGAGCTGATTCCGCGCGACACCGCACTGCCCAACTGGCGCATTACCGGCGTGGTGGCGCAACAGGAGCTGCGTATGCAATTGCCCATTGAACGGCTCGCGGCGATGGCCTGATAACGCGCTTAGCGCCACCGACCGCCGGCTAGCGTGCTAGCGCCGAGCGGCTATGCGTTTTTCACACACTGCGCTCGGCCAACGCCAGCGCAATATCGTGCAGCCCCGCCAGCACCCGCACACCGGGCACACGACTTTGAAGCCCCATAGTGCCTTGGCCACCTGCCCAAATCTCTATCGGCATGGGCACCAAGCTACGTAGTTCCGCCAGCGCAGCCTGTGCAGGCTGCACGCCCAGAAAACCACTGAAGCTCAGGGCGACGATGTCGCTTCGGAAAACCTGTGCCGCGCGCGCAATATCCGCCAGCGGCATTTGCGTTCCTAGCGGAAGACACACGCAGCCGCGCAGCGCCAGCAGGGCTTCCAGCATCAGAAGTCCGAGGCCATGCTGTTCGCGCGGGGCCGTGGTTAGCAAAACACGCGGCGCGCGGGCGTGCTGCGCCGCGGGAACTCCCCCGATGGAAGCGCGCAAAACCCCCGAGACACACTCGGTGTACAGATGCTCCTGGTACATTTCTAAGCGCCCTTCTGCCCACGCCTGTCCCACCTGCCGGGTAAGCGGCACCACCAGTTGCAGCACGCTGACCTCCAAGCCCATCGTCAGGATGCTGTGCATCAGTTGCTCGCGCAGACCAACCGGGTCATGGCCAGCAATACAAGCAACACAAGCTGCCAGTCGCTGTGCGGCCAGATCGGCATTCGCAGGTGTTGGGGCGGCCAAGCGCTGGTCTTTGCGACGCCTGCTGCCGGTTGGCCGGGCACTACTGCCCGGCGCGCGATGGGTCGGGCCAATTTCGGCGCTAGCGGCGGTCGCCAACAGCCGCTCCAAGGCGTCAGGAACGAGTGGCACCACTTGGCCAGGCCGATGCCCGGTATGCACCAACCGGCACAGGTGCCGCAAGCGCGCCACCTGCTCGGCCGAATAGGTCCTTTCGCCTTTGCCATCGCGCTCGGGCAAGGGAAAGCCATAGCGACGCTCCCACATACGCAGCGTGTCCTTGGAGAGCCCGGTCTCCCGCTCTACTGCCGAAATGGCGTAGGTGAGCTCGGGCGTGGGCGTGGGCGCTGATGCAGCGTCAAACGGCGCAGGCGCGGTAAATCGGGCATCGTGAGTGCTCATGAAGATGCGGAGGGCGATGCACGTGCCGGCTCAAGCCCGCAGCGCCGCGTACCCCGGTTGAATCCGACTACTGTTGAACTGCGTATAGATGCCATGGCAAGGAAACTTGACTCTGCAAGCATGAACGAAATGTGCTTAAATTCTATATCTGTCTTAGACAAACGAATGGACAAATGAATTTTTCCTCTGTTTTGACGGTAGCGGGTTTTACAGCCCGTGTGGTTTTTACGCCTGTCGCCGCATCGGCGGGGCCTACCGCGCAGGCTGCTGGAACACCCGCCGTGCTCGCCGTCCCTAACGCAGCCGCTGCGGCTTGCCCAGCACTGCTGAACCACACGTTCGACCGCCTGCAAGACGAAAAACCCCAAGCGCTTTGCCAATACGCCGGCAAGGTGCTGCTGATCGTGAACACCGCCAGCTATTGCGGCTTTACCGGCCAGTACGCGGGGCTAGAAAAGTTGTACGCCCGTTACAAAGACAAAGGGCTGGTGGTGCTGGGCTTTCCGTCCAACGACTTTGCGCAGGAAACCGACAGCAACGGCAAGATCGCAGACTTTTGCGAAAACACTTACGGTGTGAAATTCCCCATGTTTTCCAAAAGCCAGGTATCGGGCAAAGACGCTTCGGTGTTCTACCAAGAGCTGGCCTTTGCCGCCGGTCAAGCACCGCGCTGGAACTTCTACAAATACTTGGTGGGGCGGGACGGCCAACTGGTGGACTACTACGCCAGCAACACCGCGCCTGAGAGCTCACGGCTCATCAAAGCTATTGAGCTGGCGCTGGCAAAGCCGGTTTTGAAATCAGCCCCGAAAGTGGCCCCATGAAGCGCACCATTTTTCCTTGTTTTTTTGAGCAACAAGCGGGGAACTTCCCGCTGAACCCGCCACTCAAAACCCCACGGCGACGCCCAGCGCGCCGCCACTTCTTTGTGTTGCGAAGCCTTTCAACCCGCGTGGGTCTGAATGAAATCTCGGGGTGCTTCTCCTCCCTCCCTCTCTTCTTCACGTCGGGGCGCTTCGCAACCTTTTTCTTCTCGGCTTCTTCCACTTCCCGCTTGGGAGCGTGCGCATGAAAGTCGCCATCATCGGCTCCGGCATCTCAGGCTTGGCCGCAGCTCACCAACTTTCGGCTCAGGTAGACACCACCTTGTTCGAGGCAGATGCGCACTTTGGTGGGCACGCCCACACGGTGGACGTCACGCTGCCCAATGCTGCCGGCGTTCCCATCACCCACGGCGTGGACACCGGCTTTCTGGTCTACAACGAGCGCACCTACCCCGAGCTCATTGCGCTGTTTGCTGAGCTGGGTGTGGCGACCACTGCGTCTGACATGTCGTTCTCGGTGCAGGCCCCGCGTGTGTACGGCCAAGCCGCACTGGAGTGGAGCGGCACCAACCTGGCCACCGTATTTGCCCAACCGCGCAATGTGGTCAACCCCCAGTTTCTGGGCATGCTGCGCGACGTGATGCGCTTTAACCGGCTGTGTACCGCTATCGCCAAGGCCAACGATGAGCGCAAGTTGGCGCAGCCGCTTGGTACGTTTCTGGACGAGCACCGCTTCGGCACCGCGTTTAGGGATTGGTACTTGCTCCCCATGCTCGGCTGCATATGGAGTTGCCCGACCGACCAAATGCTGCAATTTCCTGTGGCCACCATGATTCGCTTTTGCCACAACCATGGCTTGCTGCAAGTGGCAGACCGGCCGCAGTGGTTCACCGTGACCGGCGGCTCGCGCAACTACGTGCAAAAAATTGTGCAGGGCTTGCCCGATGCGCGCCGCAACTGCCCCGTGCGCCGCATTGAGCGAGACGCCGCCGGCGTCCGCATCACCACCGACGCCGGCACCGAGCGTTTTGACAAACTGGTGTTGGCCACGCATTCCGACCAAGCGCTGGCGCTGCTGGCGGACCCCAGCTCTGAAGAACGCGCCATCCTGGGTGCCATTCGCTACCAGAGCAACCGGGCCGTGTTGCATACCGACACGCACGTGCTACCGCGCCGCCGCGCCGCCTGGGCTGCCTGGAACTACGAGCGCGCGCCGCAGGGCAGCCGCGAATCCGCCCGCGTCTGCTTGCATTACCTTATTAACCGCCTGCAACCCCTGCCCTTTGCGCAGCCCGTGGTGGTGTCGCTTAACCCGCTGCAAAGCATCGCGCCCGAACACGTGCTGGGCACCTACGACTACGCGCACCCGGTGTTTAACCAGGCTGCGATTCGCGCCCAGCGCCAGCTGGGCCAATTGCAAGGCCAGCAGCACACCTGGTTCTGCGGAGCCTGGGCGGGCTACGGCTTTCACGAAGACGGCTTGAAATCTGGTTTGGCTGCGGCTCAAGGTGTATTGACTGCGCCCGCACAGACCTGGGCCAAAGCAGCATGAGCCAGCAGAGCAGCATGAACACACCGGCGCCGGACGCGCCCGGTTGCCGTGCTGCAGGCAACGGACAAGCCGTGCCCTTGATCGGCTTTGGCAGCGTGCGCCACACCCGGCTGCGCCCGCGCGAGCACCGCTTCTCCTATGCCACCTTCTTTTTGCTGCTGCCCCTGCGCGCCATTGCGGCCGGCGCGGCAAGCGCCACCCGTAGCGCACTGGCCATCAACCGGCGCGGTGCCATTAGTTTTCACGACGCAGACCACGGGGATGGCCGCGCGCCTGGAGCGGGCGGTGCGCTGGGGTGGGTGCAGGAATTGCTGCAAGGCGCAGGCGTGCTCGATGCCGACGGCGAAGTCTGGCTGCACTGCTACCCGCGGGTGCTGGGCTACACCTTCAAACCCGTCAGCTTTTGGTACTGCGAGCGCGCCGATGGCAGCCTGCGCGCCATTGTGGTCGAGGTCAACAACACCTTTGGCGAGCGCCACTGCTACTTGCTCGATGCGCCTGCTTGGGGCACCGAGCTGCGCGCCGACAAGGTATTCCACGTCTCGCCGTTTTGCGACGTCTCCGGCACCTACCGCTTTCGTTTTTTATTTACCTGCAAGGACGGCGCGGTTAGAACCGTTGCCCGGGTAGACCACGACGATAGCGCCGGCCCCTTGATTGAAACCAGCGTCAGCGGCCAGCTGGAGGCGGCTACCGCGCAAGCACTGCGGCGCGCCTTGTGGCGCTACCCGCTGATGACACTTGCCGTCATCACCCGTATTCACTGGCAGGCGCTGCGCTTGTGGACCAAAGGCACCGGGTTCCGCCGAAAACCCGCCCCTCCCGCAGCACCTCTTAGCCACCAGCATTCACCAAAAGCGACACACCATCCATGACGAACAGCACCACCGCCACACCGCTCGCCCTGCCGCCCGGCGTGCCAGCCGCTGCCCGCACAGTGCTCGGCCTGCTGACCCGTTTGCAAAACGGCAGCCTTACCGTGCAGTTGCCCGATGGCAGCTTGCGCCACTTTGGCGCGGGCGGCCCGCTGGTCGCCGCCATCGTGCTGCGCAACTGGAAGATGTGCAGCGCCACGCTGCGCTCGGGCGATATCGGCTTTGCCGAAAGCTACATTGCGGGCGACTGGACCACGCCGAACCTGACCGACTTGCTCAAGCTACTGATTGCCAACCGCCATGCGGTAGAGACCGCCGTGTACGGCAGTTGGGTGGGACGCCTGGCCTACCGCGTCAAACACCTGTTCAACCGCAACACGCGCGCCGGCAGCAAGAAGAATATCCACGCCCATTACGACCTGGGCAACGCCTTCTACACGCTGTGGCTCGATGACACCATGAACTATTCATCGGCCCTGTTTGCAGAGGCCGACACACCGCAGGACATGCGCTCCGCACAGCTCGCCAAGGTGCGCCGCGCCTTGCGCGAAACGCGCGTGCAGCCGGGCGAGCGCCTGCTGGAGATTGGCTGCGGCTGGGGCGCTTTGGCCGAACTGGGCGCAACGGAGTTTGGCGCGGCCATTACGGGCGTGACGCTGTCTACCGAGCAGCTGGAATTTTCCCGGGCGCGCATGGAAAAGCTTGGCGTGCCACAGGCGGGACAAACATCAACGGCTGTTACCGACGCATCTATCGACACAGGCACAGGAACCGCATCGTTTGACCTGCGGCTGCAGGATTACCGCGACATCACCGATGGCCCTTACGACGCCATTTGCTCGATCGAAATGATTGAGGCCGTGGGGCGTGAATACTGGCCTACCTACTTCTCCACCGTGTCGCGTCTGCTCAAACCCGGCGGGCGGGCCTGTATTCAAAGCATCGTCATCGACGATCGGTTGTTCGAGCGCTATGTGGGCTCTACCGACTTTATTCAGCAGTACATCTTTCCGGGTGGTTGCCTGCCCTGCCCACGAGAATTCCGCCGCGAAGCCGAAGCAGCAGGCCTGCGCGTGACCGAAGAGCTGGCCTTTGGTGCCGACTACGCCGAGACGCTCAAACGCTGGCGCGAACGCTTTATCGCCGCGCGCGCGCAAATCCTGCAGCAGGGCTTTGACGAGCGCTTCCTGCACATCTGGGAGTTCTATCTGGCGTACTGCGAAGCCGCCTTTGCGATTGGCGATATTGATGTAGTGCAGTACACCCTGCACAAGCCTGATCTATGAAATTCATAGCATCCAACCCAATATTCACCTGCGCTACAGGCATTATTTGCCTATTTTTTTGGATATCAACCCATGCCAGCAACATTTCGCCTTCACCACTAGCGCCCAAACCCCTGCCCAATGCCCAGATGGTCGGCAGCGGCACCCTGCGCTTTTTAGGGCTGGAGATTTACCAGGCCCGGCTGTGGGTGCGCCCCGGTTTTGACAGCAGCGATTACGCCAAGCAGTCCCTGGCGCTTGAGCTGCGCTACGCACGCAGTTTTTCTGCGGATGCCATCGCCGGACGCTCTATCAAGGAAATGCGGCGTCAGGCCGATTTCGATGATGCGCAGGCTGAGCGCTGGCGCACGGCCCTGGCTGCGGCCCTGCCTTCAGTGGAGGCAGGCGACGAGATAGTGGGCCTGTACACGCCGCAGGGTGGTGCCCGTTTTTGGCACAACGGGCTCGAGAGCGGCCACGTAGCCGATCCGCAATTTGCCCGCCTGTTCTTTGGCATTTGGCTCTCGCCCAAAAGCTCTGAGCCCGCGCTTCGCGCCGAGCTGCTGGCTTTGCCCTGAGTCTTCCTGAACCCACATGACCGCACAGGCCACGTTCAGCCGCCGCCAGCTGGCGGCTTACGGCCTGCTGGGCCTGCCGATGGCGTTCGCCGCCTTGCCGCTGTACGTGCTGCTGCCCAACCTGTACGCCCGAAATTTTGGCCTGCCACTGGCCACGCTGGGCGCGGTGCTGCTGGCAGCGCGGGCGTTTGATGCGCTAACCGACCCCCTGCTGGGCGGCTTAGCGGACCGACTCGCCGCACGTGACCCACGCCAGCTTTTGGTGCTGGGGGCCCTTTCCGCTGTGGCACTGGCTATTGGCATGGGCGCGCTGCTGTTCCCGGTTCCGCGCGAGCACGGTGCGCTTACCGCATGGGCTCTGTGCGGCCTGCTCATCACCAGCTTGGCATGGAGCCAGCTGACCATTGCGCACCAAGCCTGGGGCGCGCGCTTGGGCGGCGATGAAATGCAGCGCGGCCGCGTGGTGGCCTGGCGCGAGGCAGCAGGTTTGGTTGGCGTAGTGTTGGCCGCGCTCTTGCCGCAGCTGGCCGGCTTGCCCGTGACATTGGGTGTTTTTTGCGCCGTGCTGCTGCTGGGGTGGTTGACGTGGTGCATCGCCCCACGACCCAAGCGCGGGGCCGCTGCGCCAGCAGCCGGCGCGCTGTGGCGGCCTTGGCGCGTACCGGCTTTTCGGCGGCTGATTACGGTGTACATGGTCAGCGGCATTGCCAGCGCGATACCGGCCACGCTGGTGCTGTTCTTCATTCAGGACCGCTTGCAGGCCAGCGCCGCGCAAGAGCCCATGTTTCTGGCCGTTTACTTTGTATGCGCCGCCGGCTCCATTCCGCTGTGGCTGCGCGCCGTGGCGCGACTGGGGCTGGCGCGCGCCTGGCTGGCCGGCATGGTGCTGGCAGTGGCGGCCTTTGCCTGGACAGCGCTGCTGGGCGCGGGCGATGGCACCGCCTTCCTGATCGTCTGCGCGCTATCGGGGGCGGCGCTGGGGTCCGACCTGGCCCTACCCAGTGCGCTGCTGGCCGGCGTAGTGGCCGAGCAAGGCGATCAGGGCGAACACGAGGGCGCGTACTTTGGTTGGTGGAATCTGGTGGCCAAGTTGAACCTGGCGCTGGCGGCCGGCCTTGCCCTGCCGCTACTCTCCGCCTTGGGCTACGCGCCCGGCGCGCGCGCGGAAGGCGCGCTGCACACCCTGTCGTTCGCCTACGCCGTCGTGCCGTGCTTTCTCAAGCTAGGAGGAGCCGCCGCGCTCTACTTCCTGATGGTGCGGCCGCGCCCGCCCTCGTTACTGATTCAAGAAAGCTCCTCATGAAAAGACGCCAACTTCTGGGCGCGGCACTGGCCACCCCTTTGGTGCTGCAGGGCTGTGCCAGCCAAAGCCTGCAGGGCTACGCCAACGAAAAGCCGCCGTTTGACCTGCGCGAGTACTTCAACGGAACTCTGGATGCCTGGGGTATTTTCCAGAACCGCAGCGGCCAGGTGGTGCGGCGCTTCATCGTGGTGATGAACTGCCAGTGGCAGGGCGACAAAGGCACGCTGGATGAGCGCTTCACCTATTCCGACGGCAAAACCGAGCAACGCACCTGGCACCTGACGCGCCATGAGGGCGGCCGCTACACCGGCACGGCTGGCGACGTGGTGGGCGAGGCACAAGGCCAGACCAGCGGCAACACCTTTCACTGGACCTACACCTTGCGCCTGCCGGTGGACGGCAAAACTTACGAGGTGCAACTCGACGACTGGATGTACCTGGTGGACGAGCGCGTGATGCTCAACCGCACCCGCATGAGCAAGTTTGGCTTTTATCTGGGCGACCTCACCCTGTCCTTCAAGCGGCGGGCGGCATGAGCTACAACCCCCGCTTTACCGATTGGTCCGGTCGCCGCGTGTGGATCATCGGCGCATCCAGCGGCATTGGCCGCGCCACGGCGGCGCTGCTGTACCAGCGCGGTGCTCACGTTATCGTCTCGGCACGTGGCGAAGAGGCGCTCACACAGTTCACACAAGAGCGTCCCGGCAGCGAATCGGCAGCGTTCGACAGCACCGACACACAAGCAGTGCACGCTGCGGCAGAAAACTTGCTGGCCAAAGGCCCGCTCGACCTCGTTTGTTACTGCGCGGGCACCTACCGGGCCCTGCGGGCCCAGAATTTCGATCTGGCCGTCATGCTGCAGCACGACGACACAAACTACCGCGGCGCGCTGAATGTGCTGGACGCGGTGCTGCCGGCACTGCGCTCAGCCGCTACAGCCGGTCGCGCGGCACACATCAGCCTGGTGAGCAGCGTGGCCGGTTTTCGCGGCCTGCCGCGTAGCCTCGCCTACGGGCCGACCAAAGCCGCGCTGACCAACTTGGCGGAAGCGTTGTACCTGGACCTGCACAGCGACGGCGTGGGCGTGAGCGTGGTGCACCCGGGCTTTGTCGACACGCCGCTCACGGAGGGCAACCCGTTTCCCATGCCGGCGCTCACCACGCCCGAAGCAGCGGCCCAGGCCATCGTGCACGGCTGGGAACGCGGCGCCTTTGAGATCGACTTTCCGCGCCGCTTCACCCTGGTGATGAAGCTGCTGCGGCTGTTGCCCTACCGGCTATATTTCCCGGCGCTGCGCCGGATGACGGGAATGGGCTAATGCCGCAGACCTTGAGTCCCTCGGCCGCGACGGCCCGCATCGTGGCGTTTTTTGAAAAACTCGCGCCTGCGCACCTCTACGGCCTGGAGCTGATCTACAGCGCCGACGCTCGCTTCAAAGACCCGTTCAACGAAGTGCGCGGCGTGCCCGCGATTCGCAAAATTTTTGCCCACATGTTTGCCACTTTGCAAGAGCCGCGCTTTGTGGTCACCACGCAGGTACTTGACGGCTCCAACTGCTTTCTCACCTGGAATTTTCACTTTGCTGTTGAGCGCCTGCACGCCGGCGCGCCCCAGGTCATTCGCGGTGCCTCACATTTGGTGTTTGACGAGGCCGGCCGTATCTGTGTGCACCGCGACTACTGGGACGCCGCTGAGGAGCTGTACGAAAAAATGCCGTTGCTCGGCAGCCTGATGCGCTGGCTGAAAGAAAGAACGCGCGCCTGAAACCCGCTCGCGTTTGTCTCGTCAGGCTGGTGCCGTGTCAGCAAAACTCACGCGGGTCGACAGTTTTTCGTACAGGCGCACCAGGTTGGGATGCCTGTCCGCCCAGTCGATTTCCGGAAAGCGAAACGCGGTCCAGCCCAAGGCACAACCCACTGCAATGTCGGCTAGGCTGAAGTGAATGCCGTTGCAAAACGGCTTGTCGCCCAGCCCAAGGCTCATGGTGCGCAAGGCCGCATCAACCTTGCCCAACTGACGGTCGATCCACATCTGACTGCGCTGCGCCTCGGTGCGTCCCGAGTAGGTGCGCTCGAGCCGCACCAGAATGGCAGCGTCCAGCAGGCCATCGGCCAGTGCCTCCCAGGTTTTGACCTCGGCGCGCTCGCGGCCCGACTGCGGAATCAGCTTGCCCACAGGCGAGAGCGTGTCCAGGTATTCCACGATCACGCGCGAATCGAACATAGCTTCCGCGCCATCCATCACCAGGCAGGGCACCTTACCGAGCGGGTTGTCAGACGAAATCGTGGTTTCGTCTGACCACACGTTTTCCTCGCAAAAGCGGTAGTCGAGTTTTTTCTCGGCCATCACGATGCGCACCTTGCGCGCGTACGGGCTGGTGCTCGATCCAATCAGTTTCATGGTGGGGTTCGCTCTCAACGACAGGCCAAGTCGGCGGTAATCCGAAAGAAGCGGATTCTATCGATGCAAGGCAACACCTCCCTGACGGCAGGGGGACACCTACAATCGGCCGCCATGACTGCTTCGTCCATCTCCAGCTCCGCCAATTCTGCCCATTCCGCCATTACAGCCTTGTCGCCGCTGGACGGCCGCTACGCCGCCAAGCTGGCCATGTTGCGCCCCATCATGAGCGAGCATGGCTACATGCAACGGCGCGTGCAAGTGGAAGTGGCGTGGTTTATTGCCTTGTCCGACGCGGGGTTCGAAGAGTTCAAACCGCTCACCACCGGCGCACGGGCCTACTTGATGGGCTTGGTCAAGAATTTTTCTGAAGCCGACACGGTCGCCATCAAGGTAATCGAAAAAACCACCAACCACGACGTGAAAGCCGTGGAGTACTGGATCAAGGCCAAGTTTGATGCCCGGCCCGAGCTACTAAAAGCTGGCGAGTTCGTGCACTTCGCCTGCACCAGTGAAGACATCAACAACACCAGCCACGCGCTGCAACTGCGCTCGGGCCGCGACCAGGTGTTGCTTCCGGGGCTGGACCGCATCGCCCTAAAGCTGCGCGAAATGGCGCACCAGAACGCCGCCGTGCCCATGCTCAGCCGAACCCACGGCCAGACTGCCAGCCCCACCACGGTAGGCAAAGAACTGGCCAACGTGCTGGTGCGTTTACAAGCGGCGTCCGAGCGCATTGCAAGCGTCAAAATTTTGGCCAAAATGAACGGTGCCGTGGGCAACTACAACGCCCACCTGGCGGCCTGGCCCGGCTTCGACTGGGAGGCCTTTAGCCGCAATGTGATTGAAACGCCCGAGCCTGTGGGCCTAGGCCTTACGTTTCAGCCTTATTCCATTCAGATCGAGCCGCACGACTACATGGCCGAGCTGTTTGACGCCGTGGCGCGCGCCAACACCATCCTGATTGACCTCTCGCGCGATATATGGGGCTACGTAAGCCTGGGGTACTTTAAGCAGCGCTTGAAGGCTGGCGAGATCGGCTCATCCACCATGCCGCACAAGGTCAACCCGATTGACTTTGAAAACGCCGAAGGCAATTTGGGTCTGGCCAACGCGCTGCTGCGCCACCTGTCTGAAAAGCTCCCCATCAGCCGCTGGCAGCGCGACCTGACCGACAGCACCGTGTTGCGCAACATGGGCGTTGCCATGGGCTACGCCACGCTGGCCTACACCTCGCTGCTCACGGGCCTGAACAAACTCGAACTCAACGAGAAAGCCCTGGCAGCCGACCTCGATGGAGCGTGGGAAGTGCTGGCCGAACCTATTCAAACGGTGATGCGCCGCTACGGCGTGCCCGGCGCTTACGAGAAGCTAAAGGAAGTGACCCGCGGCCAGAGTGTGACACGTGAGGCGCTGCACGAGCTTGTTCGTTCGCTGGAGATTCCCCAGCCCGAGAAAGACCGCTTGCTGGCCATGACGCCAGGCAGCTATGTGGGCATGGCTATTGCACTGGCCCGGCGGGTATAGGTTGCGTTGATGTCGGGCGCTCCACACGTCACGCCCCTGGCGACCCGGCACAACAATTTCGACGCGGTGCGGCTATTCGCTGCGTTTCTGGTGCTTTGGGGCCACCAGTTCGCGCTAATGGGCAAGCGGGTACCCCTTATATTGGGGAACGAACCCGGCGCGCTGGGCGTGGTGATGTTCTTTACGCTGAGCGGTTACTTGGTAACACTCTCCTGGATGGCCGACCCCCACGCGGGACGATTTACGTTGCGGCGAGCGCTGCGTATCTGGCCAGGCCTGATGGCGGCGGTGGTGTTCTGCACTGCTGTAGTCGGGCCGCTGTTCACCACTCTATCACTGCAGGAATATGCGCTCTCGTATGGCACTTGGCAGTACTTTACCAACCTGTGGCTGGACACTCGCTATTGGCTGCCTGGCGTCTTCCAGAGTCATCCTTATCCGCTGACGGTGAACGGCACGCTCTGGACGATCCGGCTGGAAGTGGGCTGCTATGTCGCGCTAGGCTTGGCCGGCGTTCTAGGCCTGCTGCGCTGGCGCGTAACGGGACTGCTCGCTCTGGTAGTGCTGGCCACGGCACTTCAGTGGCGCTACGCAGAACGCGCCGGCATCAGACTGCCGCCTTGGTCAGCAGGTCTGCAATATGGGCTGATGTTTGGACTGGGTGTTGCACTGGCCAGCATGAACAATCTCATGCTGCGCCGGCGCACTGCGGCGATGGCCCTGCTGTTGACGGCCACCACGGCGCTTTATTGGCTTGGTCCATCGCCGCTGTACGGACAGGCATCCCTGTTGGCGCTTGGAGGATCGGCCGTAATCTTGGGCAGCTGCGCGACTACCGGGCTGGTCAACGCCGGACGGTATGGTGATTTTTCTTATGGGCTGTATATCTACGGCTTCCCGGTGCAGCAGGCGGTAGTGGCGTTAGGCGGCACCGAGTGGGGGTTCCTACCAGCGCTCTTGCTTGGCTTGGTCATCACACTGGTATTGGCTGCTCTGTCATGGCACGTCATCGAAAAGCCTGCTTTGTCCTTGAAACCTAGCGCGCGGCGTGCAGCGCTCTATCCCGGCCCTCACGTTCCGCACCCGGCTGGCGACGCCTCCTGAACCCCGTGCGCCGCAGCGCGCACACCACTCTGACCCATGGCCACCAAATCCACCATCTTCAAGGCGAACCTGCAGATTGCAGACATCGACCACGGCTACTACGCCGACCACGCGCTGACATTGGCGCGCCATCCCAGCGAGACCGACGAACGCATGATGGTGCGGCTGGTGGCGCTGGCGCTTTGCGCGCACCAAATGCAGGACTTGTGCAATGGTGATGCCACGCTGGGTTTTGGCGCGGGCCTCTCCGACCCGAACGACCCGGATGCATCGCTGACCGACTTCACGGGCCGCAAGCGTATTTGGATCGAAGTTGGCCAGCCCGAAGACAAACCGCTCACGCGTGCCTGCAGCAAAGCGGATTCGGTGCAGGTGTATGCCTTTGGCCATGCAGCCGAGATTTGGTGGCGCGGGATTGAGACCAAGCTCTCTCGCCTGGCCAAGTTGGAAGTGTGGCGCTTGCCATCGCAGCAAGCGCAGCAGCTGGCTGAACTGGCAGAGCGCAGCATGCAATTGCAAGCCACGGTGCAAGAAGGCGCGATTACGCTCAGCAGCCACCGCGGCAGTGTGCCTATTGAACCGGCGCGCTGGAAGTAAGCTTGCTTCCAATCCCAAGCAGCGCCTTGCCGGCTCCGCTTGCAGCAGATGCTTCACGCGCTGAGCTTCGCCGCTTTTCTAGAAGCTGATCTGGAGAGAGCTGGCCACCAAGCCTGAGCGCGGTTCGCTCGCTCGCTCGCTGCGCAAATATAGCCCCTACATCGCTACATCGCTACAAATGTGTGCTCATCCTTGACATCGTATTTTGTTGGCATGTCCACTTTCCAACTTGGTCCAGTTCTCCACTTGCAGGCCTTTTACGCGCCCAAAGTCCTTGACATTGTTCGTGACGATGATGGCTCCCATGAGCCGCGCATGTGCTGCAATCATGAGATCAGCAGCACCGAGCTGCGCGCCGCGCTTCTTCAAGTCGGCACGAATTTCTGCGTAATATCCCGCCGCATGTTGAGGCCAGTCCAGCACAGCCAAATGCAATGCCAAGCTATCCAGAACTACCTGGTTCTGCTTGCGTTTGGCGGCAGCAGAGGCATGTACGCCATAGGTCAGCTCGGCAAACGTCACTGCCGACATCACCTGCTGCGGTAAAGGCACCGACTGCACCTTGGCTTTCAGGGCCTGTGACTCGCCTCGCATAAGGAAGATGCAGGTATCCGTGTCCAGCATGAACAGTTGCATGGTCAAAACGTGCGTTCCTGGGTCGGCATGCGTTCGTTTTCTGCCATGAAGTCGGCTGAGGCCGTCACAGACGCAGCAAAGAAGCCTGACCAATCGGTGGGGCGAGGCGTCAAGACGACGCTTTCTCCCTCTCGGCGAATGAACACCTCGCGCACAGACTCCGGGAAACGATATTCAAGCGGCATTGTGACCGTCTGCGAACGGTTGTTCCATCCGACGCGTGCGGTCGCCTTAAGGGTTAATTTTTGATGTGCTGCCATGTATCACAGTATATGGCAGAAACAGTCGTTGGCAAGATCGAGCGCAAATGCTCCGCACTTTTGAACGAGGCGGTCTTGTCGGACGACTCACATGCTCAACGTCTGGCGCTACGATGCAAAACCCCGAATTGACTTAAAAAGAACGCGCGAGCAGTTACAGTCGAATCAACAAGCCGTTGCGCTTCGAGCTTGAATCCGCCCACCCTTGTCGCTATGTTTTCTCCGCATGTGCGGCGGTTTGCCTGTTTGCAGGCGCACTCATCCCTGCGCAGCCATCAACTTATGGCGAACCATCCACAGATTGGACAGCGCGAACAGCGTAACGAGCTGCGCAGTGTTCTTTTTCAATCCCCGGTAGC
>JBBSUJ010000040.1:0-27204 GCA_038235025.1 Burkholderiales bacterium | reverse complement strand
GGTTGTGACAGCGCGGTCTCGGGCGGTCCGCTTCGTTGCTTTTTTTGCCAATAGCACGGCTATTAGCTGCAAAAAGACGCCTTGCGGCCCATTCCGATCCGCACTATCACATCCTCGCGAGGGTTATGCAGGACATCCTTAGGTAGCCATGGGCTGCAAATTCGGACTTGCTGGCACCGCTTTTCCTTTCGCTGCCTTATGCCGGGCACTCTCCGAGGGATGTTCCGCGTAGTTCTCGCGAGGATGTGATAGGAGGGATCGGCATGGGTGGCGAGGCGCCTTTTGGCAGCAAGCAGCCGAGCTATTGACAAGAAAGGCAACGCAATGGACCGCCTCAGACAGTGCCATCACAGACTGCAGGGAGTTATGTAGGTCGTCCCTAGCGGCCCGCAATTTGAAGAGAGAGTGTCAACCGGCTTAATCGTTCATAAATCCAAGGTTTCGCTCGTTAAATAAACCTAGACGCGGCAGCACCATGGGAAGGTCCGACGCCGGCACCCCGAACCAACGAGCCAGCGTTCCCGCATATTGTTCGACGGCCAAGGCAGGCAGCAGCCGCCCTTGGCCCACGTCGTCCGGTCCGTCGTTCGCCGGTAACGGGGCCGGTCCGAAAAAATTCCCGCCCTTCACAGCACCACCCATCACAAGCTGAGAGGCTCCCCAGCCATGGTCGGAGCCGTCGCTGTTGTTGACAAGCGTTCGGCCGAAATCCGACGCCGTGAAGGCTGTGACATTGGATGCAATACCGAGCGCTTCGGTCGCTCGGTAAAACGCCGCCATTGCATCTCCCACTTGGCCCAGCAAGCCGGGATGATTTTTGAGCTGGTTGTCGTGGGTGTCAAAGCCGCCGATAGATACAAAAAACACTTGTCGGCGCGTTCCCAATAGCTGCCGTGAGGCCATCATGCGGGCCACCATACTGAGTTGACTAGCGAGCCGGTTCTGTGCGGGAAATAACACCGGTGCTGTTTGCCCGGCCAGGACCGTGTTGAGCAGAGTACTCGAGTTGATACTTCTCTGCGCAACGCGTGCGTGTTCATTGGTCATCAAATGCGCTGAAGTCCCGGTCATCAACTGGCGCAAAGCTTGCGATGCAGCTGTTGAACCGAACAAAGGGCTTTGAATGCCGTTGACCAGCACCGGGCCGCTCGACGACACGCTGTAGGCCACCGCACTGTCGCCCGATAGAAACACCGCATTGCCAGACACATTCACGCAGGTAAAGGTGGAGATGGCGTTACTGGCCATGGTGAGGTCTCCCAAACGCCCGCCCCAACCGCGCGGTGCACCCTCTGCAGAGGACGCTTGCCAGTACGACTGTTGATCATTGTGCGAGAACAATTTGGGCGGTAGCTCTACGGTGCGGCTGCGATATTGCGCCTTGTTGGTAGGCGCAGCCAGCGTACCCACGTTGTGGAGAACGGCCAAATGACCTTGATTGAAAAGAGGTGCCAAATTGCTCGCCAGTGTGGGCGCCAGCGCAAATTGGCGCGCGTCTGGCGGAGTCGTCAATGGCGTGAGCAGACTGGGCGCTAAGGCATCGCGGGCGTAGGCAATGTTGGTACGAAGGGCCTGGTACATACCGTAGTGGGTGGCGTCGTAGGGAACCACGGTGTTCCATGAATCGTTGCCGCCGTTAAGAAATACGCACACCAAGGCTTTGTAGTCTGTAGCCGACTGGGCTGCTGCATCGCCAATGGACGCCAGCGTCAAAGCCCAAGGCGCCGCGCCGGCGGCCAATGACAATGCGCCGCTGCGGCGCAGAAAAGCGCGGCGAGACGCGTCGGAGAGGGGCGTTTTTTGCGTCATGGTCAGGGGCCCCTTATTTCTGAACGGTGTATTCCGGCGCAGCCAACACCAGCGTGAGTGCTGCGTAAACACGGCTCTGCAGGTCGGTCGGGCTTTTGGCCGCCATGCCATTGACGGCACTGGCGATCAAGCTGAAGCTGGCATCGCTGAGCTGATTCCCGGTGAGCACTAGCTTGAGTTCTGTGGTCAACGCCTCTGCGTTGGCCGCCAATGCCAGCAGACTGCTGTAGTCAGCGCGCAAGTCGCCGACATTTTTGCCGGCGATCGCGCCTTGCATAAAGTTCACGTAGCCCGCCACCGTGGATTCGTTCGTGATCTGAAACTCTGGCCCGACCAGATTGCGGGCTGCTAGCGCCGTGTTCGGCGGCACATAGCCCGGTCGAAAAAAGTTAAACACCGATGGCGCGCGCAGCGGGCTTTGCCCCAACCGAAACGCCTGGTCTGTTAAGTCCCCAACATTCCACTTTCCAGAAGGCGAGTTTGCTGAAAACGCGCGGGCCCAGAGCACTAGGCGATGAACGGGCTCACGCAGCTTGCCCCAAGTGACGTCTTTAAAGCGCGCAGTGTCGCGCGCCGCTGGATCTAACAGGATTGCGCGAATGACCGCGCGCATGTCGCCGCGCACTCCTTGCCCGTTGTTTGCGAAAGCGGCTGCCACCCTGCGCACGTACGCGGCACTGGGATTGCTGGTCACCATGCGCTGGATGAGCTGGCGGCTGACAAATGGCGCGATATTGGGATGATTGAACAATGTGTTCAGCGCCGCAGTGAGCGCCGAGCGAGCGTCGGTACCGGCCGCGATGCGACTGCCCAAAAAATGCTTTTCGCCGGTTTCGTACTGCGACCCAACCTGCACCATGGGCCGTATCACGGCATCAGGCGGATATGGTGACCTGAGTCCGGCCGTATCAAGATTCCAGCCAGTGAACACGCGAGCGAGCCCGCTGACATCATCCGGCCCGTAGCTCTCGGCCGCTTTGCCACCTTGCAAGATGGTCGAGCCATCGTCACGCAATTGCACCAAGCCGATAGTAAACAATTGCATGATTTCCCGAGCGTAATTTTCGTCAGGCTCGCTCCCGGTCTGTGCGTTGGCTTTGGCGTTGCCGCGGTACGTTAAGAAGTAGCCCATTGCTGGGCTGAGCGTCAAGGCTTCCAGTAACTGGCGGTAGTTTCCAAAAGCGTGCGTTTGCAAAATGTCGAGATAGTTCGCCATGGCAAATTGCCGCCAAGCGGTGTCGACGCCCAAAACCGAGGCCACACAAATTTCCGATAGCGCCAACACGACGCGTTGACGCAGCGCATCGTCTCCAAACATCAACGTGCGCCAGACGGTGTTGTCCATGCCATCGGTGGAATTGATATTGGCAGCACTGGTGTAGCCACGGGCTTGCAGCCAATCAACATGGCTGGATACAGGCTCGGAAAATTGGTCGTTGAGCCAGTCTTCAAGCGAACCGGTGGTGGCTGCGTCGATTTGCGCCCGGCTCGCGCCCAAGGTGGCTTGGCTTAAAAATAGGGCGGCTTCTTCCGGGGTCCGCGTCGGCATTGCTGGAGGCGCAGGCGCTGGCGCAGGGGTAGGAGCCGGGGAAGGTCCAGGCGAAGGCGAACCTGGTGAGGGCGCACTAGGTGGCGCAATTCCCGGCGGTTTGTTCACGGGAGGTGCCACAGGCGGGGGCGTACCCGGCATGGGCGGTGGAGCCGAGGCGGGAGTTGACTCTGAACCGCCACCACAGGCAGCCAGCGCACTGGCTGCAGCGGCGGCAATGGCCGTTAGCCCTATACGGCCGGCAGGTGCATGAGCCGCTTGTGCCTGAAGCTCAGCGGTAGATTGCGCTTGGGGAAGCTCCATGAGCATTTCCGTGCCGTCGGCGGTGCGGGAGCGGGGCGTCATCATGGCGGTTTCCTGCTTTTGCGGTGGTTAAGTTTGGCACGCCGCTGCGGGAGAAATCGATTGCTTACAACTTCACACACTCCATCAGCGTTCATGAGGGCTGAAATTTTCTAGCCCATACAGGGAGCTCGGGTAACATCCGCGCCTCGGGCCGCCGGGGCTTTGACGGCAGGGTTTTGGCCTGGCGTTGAGGCTCCTGCAACATCTGCTGGCCTGGCAGAACCTCTTCAGGTTCCTGGTAAAGAACGTGCGCCTCAACTCCATCAAGCTTTCCGGCTTCAAGTCTTTTGCCGAACCCACCAACTTCCTGCTGCCGGGCCAGCTGGTGGGAGTGGTGGGGCCCAACGGTTGCGGCAAGTCCAACATAATGGATGCGGTGCGCTGGGTGCTGGGCGAATCCAAGGCCAGTGAACTGCGCGGCGAGTCCATGCAGGACGTTATTTTTAGCGGCACCACCACGCGCAAACAAGCAAGTCGCGCCAGCGTAGAGCTGAGCTTTGAAAACAACGATCACCGCGCCGGCGGCCAATGGAACCAGTACGCCGAGATCGCTGTCAGGCGCGTGCTGACGCGCGACGGCACCAGCAGCTACTACATCAACAACCAGCCGGTGCGCCGGCGAGACGTGCAGGACGTTTTTCTCGGCACGGGCCTGGGGCCACGGGCTTACGCCATCATCGGTCAAGGCACGATCAGCCGCATCATTGAGAGCCGCCCTGAAGAACTTCGTTTGTTCCTCGAAGAAGCGGCTGGTGTCTCCAAATACAAAGAGCGCCGCCGTGAAACCGAAAACCGTTTGCACGGAACGCGCGAAAACCTCACCCGCGTCGAAGACATCCTGCGTGAGCTGGGTGGCAACTTGGAGCGTCTGGAAAAGCAGGCTGAAGTGGCGCACAAGTACCAAGGCCTGCAAAGCCTGGCCACGCTGCGCCAGCAGCAGCAATGGTTTTTAAAGCGCGCTGACGCACAGGGCGATCAGGACAAAGTGCGGCTTGACGGCCTGCATGCCGTGAACGATCTGGAATCGCGCACCGCCGATTTGCGTCACGTTGAATCTGAACTCGAAACCGTGCGCCAAGCCCATTACGCGGCCGGTGATCAAGTCAACCAGGCACAAGGCAAGCTGTACGAAGCCACTGCGGAAGTAGGGCGCTTGGAGGCGGAAATCCGCTACGTGATTGAAGGCCGCCAGCGGGTCGAGCAGCGGTTGGTGCAGCTCGCGACTCAGTCTGAAGAGTGGGCGGCCCGCAGCACCGAAGCGCAAAACGAGCTGGAAAACCAGACGGGCGCGGGTGCAGATGCGGAGGAGCGTGCCGAAATGCTCGCCGCCCAAGTGCAAGAGCAAGCCGCCGTGCTGCCAGATTTGGAAGACGCTTTGCGTGTGGCCCGGCGCGGGTCTGATGAGCAGCGCGCCCAGGTGGCGCAGGTGCAGCAACAAATTCAGGTGCTGGCTGCCGAGCAGCGCAGCATTCAGGAGCAAAAGCGCCAGCAGGAGCAGCGCTTTGAGCGCCTGCGCGCCGACCGCAATGCGCTTTCAGCGCCTGATGAAGCACGTCTTGCCAATTTGCAGCAACAGCTCGACGAAGCGCGCGAAGCCGCTGAAACCCATGCTGCGCGCCTAATGGAACTGCAAGACAACGTGCCCGCGCTGGACGACAACCGCCGCACGCGCCAGCAAGCGGTGAACCAGGAAGGCCAGCGCCTGGCCGAACTCTCTGCCCGCATGGAAGCGCTCAAAGCGCTGCAGGAAAAGCTCAAAACCTCTTCCAAGTTGCAGCCCTGGCTGGAGCGCCAGGGCCTCGCCGGGCTGGCCGGGCTGTGGACGCGCATTCATATAGAAGCCGGTTGGGAAAACGCGCTCGAAGCTGCGCTGCGCGAGCGCTTGGGGGCTTTGGAAGTGGGCAGGCTTGAAACGGTGCGCGGTTTTCTGGGCAGCACCGGGCAAGAAGCGCCGCCCGCGCGCCTAGCGTTCTTCACGTCACCGTCTGCGCCGCACCAACCTGCGGCGAGCACGCTGACGCGCCTCTCCAGCCTGCTGCGGATTCATGATGTCGGTCTGGCCGGCGTCTTGGCGGAGTGGCTGGAAGGCTGCTACACCGCCGCTACGCTGGACGACGCACTGGCGCAGCGCAACAAATTGGCCCCCGGCGAGGCGTTTTATGTACCGGGCGGCCATGCCGTAACCGTGCACAGCGTGGGCTTTTACGCGCAAGACTCCGAGCAATCAGGCTTGCTGGCCCGTGCGCAGGAAATCGGACAGCTCGAGAAAGAACTGAGGGCACAAACGCTGATTAGCGAGGAGGCTCGGAATGCATTGGTGCGAGCTGACGCTGCCTATCAAGACGGTGCCCAGCGGCTCGCGCAAACGCGGCGAGAGGCCAGCGAATCGCAAAGCCGGACGCATGACCTTCAGGTCGAACACCTGCGCTTGGCCCAACTGGCCGAGCAGGCGCGCGCGCGCAGTCAGCAAATCGACGCCGATGCGGCGGAAGTGGAGGCGCAGCTGACTGATCTGGAGGAGCGGGCGGTAACGGCCGAGGCGCGCTTTGAAGAGCTCGATATGCAGCTGGCCGACACGCAGGAGCGCCACGCCCAACTCGGCGACCGCGCCATTGAGGCCGAGCGCCGCCTAGCTTCTGGTCGGGAGCAGCAGCGCAGCCTGGAGCGCCAAGCGCAGGAGGCCACCTTCTCCCAGCGCAGCGCCGCCGCGCGCCGGGCTGAGTTGGAGCGCACCCTAGCCACCGCATCCGTACAAACGGCAGCGCTTACGACTGAGCGCGAGCGGGCGCAGGACGAGCTTGAACGCCTGACAGATGCCGCCGCGCAAGGCGGCCTGCAAACCGTGCTGGCGCAAAAAATGGAGCGTGAGCAGGCTTTGGCTGCGGAGCGCAATGCCTACGACGACCTTACGACCCGCTTGCGTTCCAACGACGAGCAGCGCATGCAGCTAGAGCGCGCTTTGGAGCCGCTGCGGGCGCGCATCACCGAATTTCAGCTCAAGGAACAAGCCGCGCGCTTGGGCCTGGAGCAATACACCACGTTGTTGCAAGACGCCGAGGCCGACATGGAGGCGCTCGAAGCATCTATCGCCGAAGGCAGCGTGAAGTTAACGGGCCTGCAGGGCGAGATCGACCGCCTGCAGCAAGGCATTGCTGCGCTGGGCGCGGTAAACCTGGCCGCGTTGCAAGAGCTAACCGCTGCCAACGAACGCAAGCTGTTTCTAGACGCCCAAAACGACGACTTGAACGAAGCCATGAACACGCTGGAGGATGCGATCCGCAAGATCGACGGCGAAACGCGGCAGTTGCTATCGGGCACTTTTGATGCCGTGAATCAGCACTTTGGCCGCATGTTCCCCGAGCTGTTTGGCGGCGGCAATGCGCGTCTGATCGTCACCGGCGATGAAATTTTGGACTCCGGCGTGCAAGTAATGGCCCAACCGCCGGGGAAGAAAAACCAGACCATTCATCTGCTGTCGGGCGGCGAAAAAGCGCTTACCGCGATTGCGTTGGTGTTTGCCATTTTCCAGCTCAACCCTGCGCCTTTTTGTTTACTCGACGAAGTGGACGCGCCGCTCGACGATGCCAACACCGAGCGATACGCCCGTCTGGTGACTGCGATGAGTCGCGAAACCCAGTTTTTGTTCATCAGCCACAACAAGATCGCCATGGAAATGGCCCAACAGCTCATCGGCGTCACCATGCAAGAGCAGGGCGTCTCGCGCATCGTTGCGGTGGATATGGAATCTGCTCTGTCGATGGCGGGGTAAAAATACTTTTGCGTCGCTGCGCGCCGCCCCGAAGCGGGGCGTTTTCGCGCCTTCAGTGACCAGCAATCAGTTTTCACCGTGCGCCCGGCTTCGCCAGGCTCAATAATGTGCGCTGTACGTGACGGTTAAACCGTCGAAAGCCGTGAATTTTTTATGAGCACTTTGCAAATCAGTCTCGCCGTGATCGGTGCCGTGTTGCTGGCCCTGATCGTGGCGTACAACACCTGGAACAACCGCCGCAACGCGCCGCGGCGTTCCGCGCGCGAAGAGGCTCCGCGGCAAGAGCCCATGATGGACGGCTCGGCTCAACCGCCCCCAGAGCAGGGTGAAAAACCTGATAGTGATGAGGCACCTTTGGAAGGCAGCGGACCCGATAGTGATTTCGCGCTGACCGAACCCGGCACGCTGCCCATGCCCTTGATCACCTCGGCCTATACCGCCGACCGGCGCGGCGCGCTGGATGCGTTGATTGACGCGATTGTCCCGCTCACTGTCGACCATGTTGTGTCAGGTGAGGCTGCAGTGGCGTCCTTGCCGGCAACCCGCCGAGCGGGTAGCAAGCCGTTTTCGGTTGAGGGCCAAAACGAAGCGACCGGGCATTGGGAGACGCCGGCACCGCACCAACGTTACCAAGCGTTTCAGGCTGGGGTGCAATTGGCCAACCGCACGGGTGCGCTCAACGAAATAGAGTTTTCCGAGTTTGTCGCCAAGGCCCAAGCTTTTGCGGACGCCATTGGTGCCGCGCCCGATTTTCCCGACATGCTGCACGAAGTGGCCCGCGCCCGTGAACTCGACCAGTTCGCCAGCGACCACGATGCGCAACTGGCCTTTTTGCTACGGGCCCGCCAGGCCGCCTGGAGCCCCGGTTATGTGCACCAAAGCGCGGCGCAGGCGGGTTTTGTTGCTGGCCCGCTGCCCGGCCGATTCGTATTGCCTTCCACGCTGGAAGGCGGTGGCCATGCGCTGACGCTTTCGTTCGATCCCCAGGCCGCCATGTCTGACGACCCCGAGCGGTCGGCTGTGCGTGAGCTGCTGCTCAGCCTGGATGTTGCGCAAGTTCATCGCAGCGAAGCGCCGTTCTCTCGTCTGCGCGAGGCGACTGCGCTGCTGACCGCCAGCATGGATGCGGTGTTGTGCGACCAAAACGGCAGTCCGCTGCCTGCCATGGCAATGGACCCCATTGCCGTGGACCTGGAGCTGCTCTACGACCAGCTTGATGGACGCGATCTGGGTGCTGGCTCATCACAGGCGCGCCGCGTGTTCTCGTAACTTTCCCGCAGGTCGCTTCACTTCCTGCTGTTTGTAGATGCCACCATCGCGGTTACTGCGGGCCTGACTGCAGAGGTTTCAGGCACAGGGGGCGGGCTTTGGCATCCTGGATCATTGTGAGATTGAAAAATGGATCTTTTTTCGGCTCCAGCGCAGGTGGATACTGAGCGAGCAGTTATTGAAATAGAAGCGCTTCGCCAGCAGCTCGACCAATGGGCGCACCAGTACTACACGCTGGATGCGCCATCGGCCCCAGATGCCGAATACGACCGCGTGTTTCGCGCCCTGCAGGTGCTGGAGGCGCAATTCCCCGAGCTGCTGTCGACCACGTCGCCTACCCAGCGCGTGGGCGGTGCAGCGCGTCCTGAGCTCACGTCCGCGCGGCACACGCTGCCCATGCTGTCCATCCATACCGAAACGGATGTGTCCGCCAGTGGTGCGCAGGCTTTTGATGCCCGTGTGCGGCGCGAACTGGGGCTTGCTGCCGATGCGGCGCCCATCGCCTATGTGGCCGAGCTCAAATTTGATGGCTTGGCTATGAGCCTGCGCTATGAAGATGGCGTTCTGGTGCAAGCGGCCACGCGCGGCGATGGCGAGGTGGGGGAAGACGTCACGCACAACATGCGCACCGTGCGCCAGATTCCCCTGCGCTTGCCCGTCGGCGTGCCCCCGGTGCTGGAAGTGCGCGGCGAGGTTTATATGGCGCGCGCCGACTTTGAGCGCTTGAACGACGCCCAGCGCGAGCGTGGCCAAAAGACGTTCATCAACCCGCGCAATACCGCCGCCGGTGCCGTTCGCCAACTAGACCCTGCGATTGCCGCACAGCGTCCCTTGCGCTTTTTTGCTTACGGGGTGGGGGCTGTCACGCCGGTGAAAGAGGGCGGCTCCGCGTTTGAGACCCACTACGCGCTGCTGCAACAGTTAAAAATATGGGGTTTTCCGGTCGCAGCGCAAACCACGCAAGCGCAAGGAGCTAGCAACTTAGTAGCGTTTCACGAGCGTATTGCCACCGAGCGCGATGCCTTGCCGTACGACATTGATGGCGTGGTCTACAAGGTCGATTCGCTGGCCCTGCAGCGCCAGCTCGGCTTTAAAACCCGCGAGCCGCGCTGGGCCGTGGCGCACAAGTTTCCCGCGCAGGAAATGGTCACCCGCATGGATGGAATTGACGTGCAGGTGGGCCGCACCGGCAAGCTCACTCCCGTCGCCCGCCTCGCACCCGTGTTTGTGGGCGGCGTGACCGTCACCAACGCCACGCTGCACAACCTGTTTGAAATCCGCAAGAAAGATGTGCGCGTGGGCGACCAGGTCGTGGTGCGCCGCGCGGGTGATGTGATTCCCGAGGTGGTGGGCCGCGTTGCGCCACCCATCGCCAGGCAGTCGCCCCCATCCGCGCAGGCTGCGTTGAACGACCTCGGGGCTGACACGCTGACCGCACCAGACCATGTCGCACCGCGCGCGCCCTATGTGCCCAATTTCCGTATGCCAGCGCAATGCCCGGTGTGTGGTAGCGACGTGGTGCGCGAGCCGGGCGAGGCCAATCACCGTTGCTCCGGCGGCCTTTTTTGCCCCGCGCAGCGCAAAGAAGCGCTGCTGCACTTTGCCGGCCGCCGCGCCATGGACATCGAAGGCTTGGGCGGGAAGCTGGTCGATCAGTTGATTGATGGCGCCGTGGTCCGCACGCTGCCCGACCTTTACCGCATCGGCCTCACCGGCCTGTTGGCGCTGGAGCGCATGGCCGACAAATCGGCGCAGAACGTCCTTGCGGCGCTGGAAGCATCGAAAAGCACCACGCTGGCACGCTTTCTCTTCGCGCTGGGCATTCGTCATGTGGGCGAGGCGACCGCCAAGGACCTGGCGCGCCATTTCGGCAGTCTGGACGCCATCATGCAAGCCAGCGTCGAGCAATTGCTGGAGGTGAACGACGTCGGCCCTATCGTCGCCGAGGCGCTGCACACCTTCATGGTTCAGCCGCACAACGTAGAAGTGATCGAACAGCTGCGCGCCTGTGGGGTGCATTGGGAAGAAGGTGCGCCTGCCGAGCGCACCCAGCTGCTGCTGGCCGGTACAACCATCGTGCTCACCGGCACTCTTCCCACCATGAGCCGTGACGATGCCAAAGACCTGCTCGAAGCCGCCGGTGCCAAAGTGGCGGGTTCAGTTAGTAAAAAGACCAGCTACCTTGTCGCGGGGGAAGACGCCGGAAGCAAGCTGGTTAAAGCGCAGGAACTGGGCGTGCCGGTGCTGGATGAGGTCGGCATGCTGGCGCTGTTGGCGGGCTGACTGGTCCGCGCGAAAGACCCATCCCTATGAAAGTGCCGCGTTCACCTGTCATCGGTTTGGCGCTGGGCAGTGGCTCGGCACGCGGCTGGGCGCACATTGGTGTGATCCGCGCGCTGCAGGAGGCAGGCATTCGGCCTGATCTCATTTGTGGATCGTCTGTGGGCGCAGTCGTCGGCGCGGCCTACGCATTGGGCGAGTTGGACCGATTCGAGGCTTGGGCGCTGGGGCTCACGGGCCGCACCGTGTTTTCCTTCATGGATTTCAAGCTCTAGGGCGGCATGCTGAAAGGCGAGCGGGTCATCGACTTCTTTCGCCACCAGTTTTCCGACCGGGACATTGAAGCGTTGGATATTCCCTATGCTGCCGTAGCGACCGCCCTGCACTCGGGGCGCGAGGTGTGGCTGCGCACGGGTTCCACGATGGATGCGGTGCGTGCCTCCATGGCGTTGCCCGGCCTTTTTACGCCTGCCGAGCGTGACGGCCGTTTACTGGTCGATGGCGGGCTGGTGAACCCGGTGCCGGTATCGCTGGCGCGGGCCATGGGCGCGGACATCGTCATTGCGGTTGATTTAAACGCCGACATCATGAGCCGCCATTTGCGTCCGGTTTCCTCGACGGTGCCGCCGTTACCCGCCGTGGAGCAAGCGGTAGAGGAAGAGGCCGCAGACGCCGCCAGTACCGCGCCCTGGATGCGCAAGCTGCAAGACGGTGTTGTTTCCCTGCTGCCTGGCCCGCACCCAGAGCGGGTGAGGCCGCCGTCGCTATTGGAAGTGGTGATGGGCAGCGTCAACATCATGCAGGTGCGCATTACGCGCAGCCGTATGGCCGGCGAGCCACCTGAGGTAGTGGTTGCGCCGCGGCTGGCGCACCTCGGTTTGCTGGATTTTTACCGCGCGGAAGAGGCCATTGCGGTGGGACGCGCGGCGACCGTGGCGGTGCTGCCCGTGCTGCGGCAAATGGGGTTGGGGTCTTCAGTCTGATTCATCAACTCATCGCTACGATGGGACTGGGTTGACCCCGGTGCCCGCCCTGTTGTGAGACCGCGGCGTTCGTAAGTCAGTCGATATCCACGCAGTGAATCCCAAACTTCCCGTCTCGCCGATCCGCAAACCAGCGCTCCAGCGTTACTCGCACCGTGCGAAATGCCAGCTCGTCCCACGGCACTTCGTGCTCGGCGAACAAACCTGTCTCCAAAGTTTCATGGCCGGGGTTGAACTGATCCGACAGTAGGTCTGCCTGGTAGAAAAAATGCACCTGGCCTACCCGCTGCACGTTGAGGATGGAGAACAGCGGGCCCATGGTGATCTTCGCGCCGGCTTCTTCGTCGGTCTCGCGTGCAGCGCCTTGGGATGTGGTTTCACCCAATTCCATAAAGCCCGCCGGTAGGGTCCATTTGCCGCGCCGGGGTTCAATGGCGCGAAGGCACAGCAGTACCCGGCCATCGGGCAGGGCGGGAATGGTGCCGACCACGTTGAGCGGGTTTTCGTAGTGCACTCGGCCACACGCGGTGCACACGGCGCGCGCGCGCGCATCCCCGTCGTCCGGCAAGCGGTAAGCCACGGGCGCGCCGCAGTCGCGGCAATGTCGAATGGGGGTGTGCAAAGTCATTAAATTATGATAGAAAATGGCTGCTAGCGCATTTGGGTATTGGGTGGTTAGCTATCAATAAAGAAGTATTCTTAAGAGCGGCCCTTACGCCACCTTGACCCGTAGCGGCTGCAGGCCATCCACGCCGCCGACCAGCACATCACCGCGTTGCACCGCAGCGACACCTGCGGGTGTGCCGGTGTAGATGAGGTCCCCGGGAGCCAATGTCCAGGCTTTGGAAAGGTGCTCGACGATTTCGCCGATCTTCCAGATCAGCTGCGCCGCGTTGCCGCGTTGGCGCTCGACGCCATTCACGCTTAGCCAAATGTTGGCCTGCGTCACGTCTCCCGCCTGCGCTGCAGGAGTGATGGGCGAGATGGGGGCGCTGGCCTCAAAGCCTTTGCCTATGCACCAAGGACGGCCCTGTTTTTTCATCTCACCCTGCAGGTCGCGGCGTGTCATGTCGAGGCCCACAGCGTAGCCGTAGATGTGCTGCATGGCATCGGCTGCAGCAATGTCGCGGCCGCTAGTGCCGACGGCTACGACCAATTCAATCTCGTGGTGCAGGTCTTGCGTCTGTGTGGGGTAGGGCAGCGGCGTGGGCGCTTCGCTGCTGGCGACAAGAATCGCATCGGCTGGTTTCATGAAGAAGAACGGCGGCTCGCGGCCCGTAAAACCCATTTCTTTGGCGTGATCTTCGTAGTTGCGCCCTACGCAGTAAATGCGGTGCACAGGAAACAGGTCAGTCGTTCCCACAACGGGAACGCTGGCGACGGGAGGGGGCGCAATCACGTAGCTCATCAAGGTTCTCTCACAAAGAGGGGATGAAGGTTGGGCGCAGGTGCTGCATACATACACTGGTGCGATGGTCGACTCCGCACATTGTCACTCTGCCGCCGCCGTCGCGCTGAACAGCTCCAGCGCAGCCCTTCCTGACTGGTTGGTACCCGACTGGCCTGCACCTGCGCATGTGCGTGCCCTGTGCACCGCCCGAGCCGGCGGAGTCAGCCTGGGCGCTTACGCCAGCATGAACCTGGGCAGCCACGTGGGCGACGACCCGGCGGCGGTAGCGGAAAATCGCGCCCGCTTGATGGCGGCGCTGGTGTCTCGCGGCGACGCGGCGCAGACGCGGCCTGTGTTTCTGGAGCAAGTGCATGGCAGCACCTGCGAAGCGCTTGTGCCGCAGAGCGCTGAGGCACAGCAAGGCATGGCCTGCGATGCGGCTGTGGCTACGCAGCCGGGCGTAGCGTGCACCATCATGGTGGCCGACTGCTTGCCGGTACTCATCACGGACAGCCAAGGCCGAGCGGTGGCCGCCGCGCACGCGGGTTGGCGAGGTTTGGCGGGCGGCGTGCTGGAATCAACTTTGAAGCGTTTTGAGGCTCTAGCGCCTATGCAGAAAGGGCTAGTAGCTCATCTATCCATAGCAAATGACGAGATGACCGCCATCACGCCTACCACGGCCACCACCGATTGGCTGGTGTGGCTGGGCCCTTGCATCGGTCAGCAGGCATTTGAGGTAGGCGAGGCCGTGCGAGACGCGTTTTGCAGCGAGCATCCCGCGGCGGCGGGGCACTTCATTCACAAAGGGCCGGGAAAATACCTCGCCAATCTGGCGGGGCTTGCGCGTCAACGGCTGTCCGCAGCGGGTGTTGCGCAGGTGTTTGGCAACGATGGAAGCGCGCAGTGGTGCACGGTGACTAACGCCTCACAGTTTTTCTCGCACCGGCGTGATGGGCATGCCATTGCCGGGGGAGGCGTGGGCGGCACCGGGCGCATGGCCGCTTGCATCTGGCTCGTTTGAGGCATCCTGAACGGGGGGTGACGGTTCGTCACCGGCCGGCGCAACCTCATTGGATGAGCTGTTTTCACGTGCTTTGCGCGCGGTCTGCTCGGTTTCGCACTGGGTACGCTCGCTCAGCTCTTTGGCCTGCAGCTTGCGCCGCCGCCCTGGCGTTCCCAGAATGAACACCACGATAGAAAGGGGCAGCACCCCGTACAGCACCAGCGTTACCAGCGCGCCCAGCAGCGTGCCTGCAGGGCTGGTCGCTTCGGCCACCGCCATCAGCCCGACTACGTAGACCCAGGCAATTACAACGATGTACATCGCGGGGCCGGGTCGGGAAAACGAGATTTCATAGGGCGTTACGATAGCAGTGCGCTTGCACTCTTGCCCCGCAGCAGCAAAATACATAAGACAAGCGCCCCCCAAGAGGAGACAGCATGACAAGCCCATCGCCCGAAATTCCTGACACCCAGCAGTTTGCGAATGTGTTGGGGGAGAACTGGCAGCGCGCCATGCAGGCGTTCTCACAGATTCAAATGCCCGACGCTGCCGGTAATACCAGTAACTCCCCCAATTTGCGCATCGCCCCCGAAAAAATGCAGGCGCTGCAGCAGCAGTACGTAGACGAAGTGGCCGCCCTTTGGGCCGAGGGCGCGCAGGCACCGCGCCCGCCGGGTGACAAACGCTTTGCCGGCGACGGCTGGGCCGGCAATCCAGTCGCATCCTTTTCCGCCGCGACGTATCTGCTGAACGCCCGCACGTTGATGGGCCTGACCGATGCGCTTGAAACCGATGAAAAGACCCGTGCCAAAGTGCGTTTTGGCGTGGAGCAGTGGCTCGCAGCGGTGGCCCCCAGCAACTTCTTGGCGTTCAACGCGGAAGCGCAGCGCAGGGCTGTCGAAACCAAGGGCGAGAGCATCGCCAAGGGCATCGCCAACTTGCTGCACGACCTGCGCCAGGGCCATGTCTCCATGACCGATGAAAGCCTGTTCGAGGTCGGCCGCAATGTGGCGACGACCGAAGGTGCGGTGGTGTTTGAAAATGAGCTGTTCCAGCTCATCGAATACAAAGCGCTGACCGACAAAATTCACGAGCGCCCGTTCCTGCTGGTGCCGCCTTGCATCAACAAGTTCTACATATTGGATTTGCAGCCGGCCAACTCGCTGATTCGCTACGCCGCCGCGCAAGGCCACCGCACCTTCGTAGTGAGCTGGCGCAATCCGGATGCGTCGATGGATGGCACCACTTGGGACGACTACGTAGAAAAGGGCGTCCTACAGGCAATGGCCACGGTGCAGAAAATCACCGGGGAAGAGCAGCTCAACGCGCTCGGTTTCTGCGTCGGTGGCACCTTGCTCAGCAACGCCCTGGCGGTGGCTGCTGCGCGTGGCGAACAACCCGCCGCCAGCGCCACCTTTCTGACCACGCTGATCGACTTCAGCGATACCGGCATTCTGGATATCTTCATCGACGAAGGATTCGTGCGCATGCGCGAGATGCAAATGGGGCAGGGCGGCATGATGAAGGGCCAGGATCTGGCGTCTACCTTCAGCTTCCTGCGGCCCAATGACTTGGTATGGAATTACGTGGTGGGCAACTACCTCAAGGGCGAAACGCCGCCGCCTTTCGACTTGCTTTACTGGAACAGCGACAGCACCAACCTGCCGGGGCCGTTCTATTCCTGGTACCTGCGCAATACCTACCTTGAAAACAAGATGGTCAAGCCCGGCGCGTTAACCGTGTGCGGCGAAAAGCTCGACCTGGGCAAGCTCAAACTCCCTGTGTACATCTACGGTTCGCGGGACGACCACATCGTGCCCATAGGCGCGGCGTATGCGAGCACGCAAGTGCTACCGGGCAAGAAGCGCTTTGTGATGGGCGCGTCAGGCCATATCGCCGGCGTGATCAACCCGCCAGCCGCCAACAAGCGCATGCACTGGGTGCGCGACGATACAAAATTTCCAGACACGCTCGAAGCGTGGATGGAAGGCGCATCCGAGCAAAAAGGCAGCTGGTGGACCGACTGGTCGAAGTGGTTGGCGGGGCATGCGGGCAAACAGGTTCCCGCCCCCAAGCGCTACGGCAAGGGCGCGGCCTTCAAAGAGATTGAGCCTGCGCCGGGCCGCTATGTGAAGCAGAAGGCTTGATAGATTTAAACGACCGTATTGAGTCGCCTGCGGTGCAGGTCGTTCTGGTCTCTGAACGGGGCTGGCCACCAGCGAAACGCGGCGGCCTTGCTCGGTAGCCATTCACTAAAAATCAGGGCGTGCTCTTCGCTTGCGGCGCGCCCCTTGACATTCAATTTGGATTCATTGCTGTTCAACAAAGGAAAATCATGGAAGACATCGTCATCGTTTCGGCTACCCGCACAGGTGTGGGCAAATTTGGTGGCGGGCTCGCCAAGGTTCCCGCCACTGAGTTGGGCAGCATCGTTATCAAGGAAGCCATTGTGCGCGCCGGCGTCGGCTTGGATCAGATTGGCGAAGTCATCATGGGCCAGGTGTTAACCGCAGGCGTGGGCCAAAACCCAGCCCGCCAAGCGTTGATGAAAGCCGGCGTTTCCAAGGAAACCCCGGGTCTTACGATCAATGCAGTGTGCGGCTCTGGCCTCAAAGCGGTGATGTTGGCGGCGCAGTCCGTTGGCACCGGCGACAGCGAAATTGTGGTGGCCGGTGGTCAGGAAAACATGAGCTTGTCGCCCCACGTGTTGCCCGGCTCGCGAGACGGGCAACGCATGGGCGACTGGAAAATGGTCGACACCATGATCGTTGACGGCTTGTGGGACGTGTACAACCAGATCCACATGGGTATCACGGCAGAAAACGTCGCCAAGCAATACGGCATCACCCGCGAAATGCAGGACGCATTGGCGCTGGCCAGCCAGCAGAAGGCTGCTGCCGCGCAAGACGCAGGGCGCTTTTCTGATGAAATCGTCAATGTCAGCATTGCGCAGCGTAAAGGTGACCCGATCATTTTCAGCGCCGACGAATATATCAACCGCAAAACCAACGCCGAAGTGCTTGCTGGTTTGCGCCCGGCCTTCGACAAGGCGGGCAGCGTAACGGCGGGCAATGCGTCTGGTTTGAACGACGGAGCGGCTGCCGTGGTTGTGATGACTGCTAAGAAAGCTGCTGCGCTGGGCCTCAAACCCCTCGCTCGCATTGCCGCTTACGGCACCAGCGGTTTGGATCCCTCCATCATGGGCATGGGCCCTGTATCGGCGACGCGTAAGGCGCTGGAGCGCGCGGGCTGGAGCGCAGACGACATCGACCTTTTTGAGCTGAATGAGGCGTTTGGCGCACAGGCCTGTGCAGTCAACAAGGAGCTGGCCATCGACCCGGCCAAGGTCAACGTCAACGGCGGTGCCATTGCCATTGGCCACCCCATTGGTGCGTCCGGCTGCCGCATTTTGGTCACGCTGCTGCATGAAATGCAGCGCCGTGATGCCAAAAAGGGTTTGGCGGCCTTGTGCATCGGCGGCGGTATGGGTGTGGCGATAGCACTGGAGCGTTGATCAGCAGGGCTCCTGCATGCGGCACGTGCCTGGAGCGTTGGCCCAACGCCTTAGCCAGTAAAGCCAGGGCCGCGGAGACTCCCGTAACACTGAAGATCGCGCGATATAGGGTGCGGCGATGCGTATTTCACTTTTTTGCTTGCAGCCCCTACGGTGAAATACCTGTGTTGCAACAACGATAACGGCTTGTTGCAGCTTGCCTCGGTGTTTACCTTCGCAGCGGCCACGCAAATCGGCGCTAGAGTGGAAGGCAGCCACGTATTTAACAATAGGAGAGACAGAGAATGAGCAAAAAAGTAGCGTACGTCACGGGCGGCATGGGTGGTATCGGTACCGCCATCTGCCAGCGGCTGAACAAAGACGGTTTTACTGTCATTGCTGGCTGTGGTCCGACGCGCGACCACGCCAAATGGATCGGCGAGCAAAAAGCCTTGGGGTTTGATTTTCACGCGTCTGTTGGCAATGTCGGCGACTGGGATTCCACCGTAGAAGCGTTCCAAAAAACCAAAGCCGAGCACGGCAGCATAGACGTGTTGGTGAACAACGCCGGCATCACGCGCGACCGCATGTTTATCAAAATGTCCCGTGAAGATTGGGATGCAGTGATTGAGACCAACCTCAACAGCATGTTCAACGTGACCAAGCAGGTCGTGGGCGACATGGTCGAAAAGGGATGGGGCCGTATTGTCAACATCAGCAGCGTGAACGGGGTCAAGGGCCAGGCTGGTCAAACCAACTATTCAGCGGCAAAAGCAGGTATGCATGGCTTCTCCATGGCTTTGGCTCAGGAGTTGGCCACCAAGGGCGTTACCGTGAATACGGTATCGCCCGGCTACATCGGTACCGAAATGGTTAAAGCTATTCGGCCCGATGTGCTTGAGAAAATAGTGGCAACGGTGCCTGTCAAGCGCTTGGGTGAGCCCAGTGAGATTGCCTCCATCATTGCCTGGCTGGCGTCGGAAGACGGCGGATACGCGACCGGCTCAGAATTTTCCGTGAATGGTGGCTTGCATATGGGCTGATGCCTGTTTGGCTCCCCCCAATAAAAAGCCCCGCATTTGCGGGGCTTTTTATTGGGGGCCAGTTACCTCGGTTCGTGGTGTCTAGGAGAACCGAGGGAATCCAGAGAAATGGCTCAGAGACGTGATGGTGCGCGTTTACGGTCGCGTTCGTCTTCGGGCCAAAGGGACAGAGGGGTCGGCTTGATGTTTTGCATTGAAATAACTCCTGAGATGGAACTACAACGCCAGCCCAGTACATCGCGTTGACAGCGTCCACCGAAAAGTTGCAAAGGAACGCTGCTCAGGTAACAAAGCTGAAGTAAGCTCCTGAAAAAATAGCATTAACGTTTGTGTTTGCGTACGCTACGGCCGTTAAAACTATGTCAGAAAAAGACATCGAGAAGCTGGCATTTTTGGTAAAAATTGAATGTAAAAGAGTTTTTCCACTCTTTATTCATGCACATCTAAGGATGTCCTGCATAACCCTCGCGAGGATGTGGTGGTGCGGATCGTGATGGGGCGCAAGGCGTCTTTTGGCAGCCAATAGCCAGGCTATTGGTAAGAAAAGCAACGCAGCGAACCGCCCGAGACCGTGCTGGCACAGACCGCAGGGAGTTATGCAGGCCGTCCTTAAGTTGTTTCCAAATTCGCAGCCTCAACTTGGGCTGAAAGCACAAGCCAGCGCTCTTCCAGCTGTTGCGTCTCATCGTTGGCTGCCTTCAGATTTCTCCCACAGCTTGCAATCTGGCCGGGAGCAGGGTTTGCTGCCAGCGTCGACTCCAGCGTGTGGCGCTCGCGCTCCAGACTTGCAAGGCGCTGGTCGATTTGCTCAATTTCTCGTTTTATCGGCCGGAGCTGATCCGCCTGGAGGGTTCGTGCCTGAGCGGCTACGCGCCGCTGCTCTTTCGCGTCCTGTATTGCGGCAGGTCCACTGAACCCACTCGACGCCGTCGAGCGGGGGTCGCTGGCGCCAGAATGGTGCGACTGTTGTGTGGGCTGGGCCGCGACTGTCGGTGCGGCAGCACCGGCAGTACCCACCTTTGCGACGGGTTGTTGAGACTCGCTACGCGCCAGCTCGCGCTGACGCTTGGCCTCTTCCAGCAAGTAGCGCTGATAGTCATCAAGATCGCCGTCAAAGGGACCAATGACACCGCGACCGACCATCCAGAACTCGTCACACACGGCGCGCAACAAGGCGCGATCGTGGCTGACCAGCATGACGGTCCCCTCAAAGTCGTTCAGTGCCATGGAAAGTGCCTCGCGCGTTGCCAAGTCTAGGTGGTTGGTTGGCTCATCCAACAGCAGCAGGTTAGGGCGCTGCCAAACGATCATGGACAGCACCAGACGGGCCTTTTCACCGCCGCTCATACTGCCCACGCTTTGTTTGACCATGTCGCCGCTGAAGTTAAAGCTGCCCAAATAGCTGCGCAGGTCCTGCTCGCGGCTGGGCTCCTTGCTGTTGGCCCCTGCTTCCTTAGCCAACCGAATCATGTGTTCCAACGGGTTCTCGTGGGGGCGCAGTACGTCCAGTTCTTGCTGCGCAAAGTAACCAATAGACAAACCTTTACCTTCAGTCACCGTGCCGCCCAAAGGTGCCATGGTGCGCGCGATGGTTTTCACAAGCGTAGATTTGCCCTGGCCGTTGGCACCCAAGATACCAATGCGCTGACCCGCCAGCACGCTGCGGCTGACGTTTTGCAAGATCATCGTTTCAAGGCCGTCTTCGCCCAGATAGCCAAATGAGGCTTCTGAAATGGCCAGCATGGGGTTTGGCAGATTGGCCGGCTCCTTGAATTCAAAGGTGAAGTCGGCATCGGCCAGTACCGGCGCAATTTTTTCCATGCGCTCCAGAGCCTTGACCCGGCTCTGTGCCTGTTTGGCCTTGCTCGCCTTTGCTTTAAAACGGGCGATAAACTTTTGCAGGTGGGCAATTTTGTCCTGCTGCTTGGAAAAGCTTGCGCTTTGCAATTCCAGTTGTTGGGCGCGCAGGTCCTCAAACTTGCTGTAGTTACCGCCGTAACGCATCAGTTGAGAGTGGTCGATGTGCATCGTTACATTGGTGACAGCGTCGAGAAATTCTCGATCGTGGCTAATGACGATCATGGTGCCCTCATAGCGCTTGAGCCAGGCTTCCAGCCATACCAGTGCATCCAGGTCCAGGTGGTTAGTGGGTTCGTCTAGCAGCAGCAAGTCACTAGGGCACATCAGCGCACGCGCCAGCTGCAGGCGCATACGCCAGCCGCCAGAGAAACTGTCGACGGGTTTGTCCAGTTCAGATACTTTGAACCCAAGTCCCAGAATGAGCGCCTGAGCGCGAGGAATGGCGTCGTTGGCGCCAGCGTCGTGCAGATCGGTGTAAGCATGCGCAATGGCCATTCCGTCGTCTGCAGCCTCTGCGATGACCAACTGGGCCTGTAATTCCATCAAACGCGTATCGCCAGAGACCACGAAATCAGTGGCGGGCTCGTCGGTCTCAGGCATATCCTGCGCGACCTGTGACATGCGCCATTGCGGCGGAATAAAGAAGTCTCCGCCGTCCTCGTGCAGGTTGCCGTTAAACAAAGCAAATAAACTAGATTTTCCCGCACCATTGCGCCCCACCAGGCCGACATGCTCGCCGGGATTGATAGTGGCATTGACGCGGTCGAGCAGCAGCTTGGCGCAGCGGCGGAGAATAACGTTTTTAAGTGTGATCATGAAACAAATACTGTGGTCCGATTGTTCTGGACCGGTCTTGAAGCACCGCACTGAAAGCCGGCGCAAGGAGCAGGACGCCTTAGCGCAATCCTGCTTGGCCACATAACGCGGCTCGGGTGATGACAAGTACCTGATCTTCTCCGGAGCTGGTTTGAAGCCAAAACACTGGCAGCTCTGGAAATGCGGATTCAAAATGCGCGCGCTCGTTACCGATTTCCAGCAGCAGCACACCGTCCTCAGACAACTGTGACGGAATATGCTGTAGCAGTTGACGAACAAAATCCATGCCGTCTTCGCCCCCTGCTAAGGCCAATGCTGGCTCGGCGCAGTATTCCGGCGGTAACGTCAACATCGTGGCCCGATTCACGTAAGGCGGGTTGCAAACTATCAGGTCCCACGGTCCGGGCAATGCAGCCATTCCGTCGGAGCTCACCAATGCAATACGTTCCTGCAATTCATGACGATCAATATTAATGCGCGCCACGTCCAAGGCATCGGTTGAGATGTCCGCGCCCGTGATTTGCACATCAGGCCATGCCATTGCGGCAAGAATCGCCAGGCTGCCGTTTCCGGTACACAGGTCGAGTACGTTGTGTGTTGATTCGCTCAGGAACGCGTCAATGCTTCCGTCCACAATTAATTCTGCAATGAGGCTGCGCGGGACAATGGCGCGTTCGTCGATATAGAAGGACACGCCTTGCAGCCAAGCCTCGCGCGTTAGATAAGCCGCGGGTTTTCGGGACTGGATACGGTCTCTAAACAGTTGCTCTAGCTTGGTAAGCTGGAGGTCAGTGATGGGATGGTCGCTTTGCTGCTTCGCAGCGCCCACGGGCGTGTCTAGGGGAAGACCCAAGCTCCATAGCACCAACCAGGCAGCCTCGTCTTGAGCGTTAGTGGTGCCATGACCAAAAGAAACGCACGCGTCCGTCAACAAGGCTGCGCCCGAAGCAATCAGCGCGTTGAGGGTTTCACCCGTTAGAGAGGTTACGGGTGCCGTGCTCATCCTGGCGAGACCATCAGCGAATTCAGGTTCTCCAGGGTACGGCGGTAGATGTTTTTCAGAGGCTCAATATCCGCCAGCGCAATGTGCTCGTCAATCTTGTGAATGCTCGCGTTTGGCGGGCCCAGTTCGATGACTTGCGAGCAAAGCGTCGCAATGAAGCGCCCGTCGCTGGTTCCACCAGTAGTCGAAAGTTCGGGTGTCAATCCCGTTTCGTCCAAGATCGCCTGCTTCACCGCGGTCACCAGATCGCCAGGCGTCGTGAGAAACGGTTGACCGCTGACGCTCCATTGCAAGTCGTATTCAAGGCCGTGTCGGTCCAGCAGACCGTGTACTCGGGTTTTGAGGCTTTCGGATGTCGACTCTGTGCAAAAGCGAAAGTTGAAGTCAAACACCACCTCGCCAGGAATGACGTTGCTCGCTCCCGTTCCGCCATGCACATTGCTGATTTGAAAGCTGGTAGGTGGGAAAAACGAATTGCCCTCGTCCCACACTGTGACCGCCAGTTCGGCCATCGCCGGCATGGCTTGGTGCACAGGATTTCGAGCCAGGTGGGGGTAGGCGATGTGTCCCTGGATGCCGCGCACCGTCAACTTTCCGCTCATGGAGCCGCGACGACCATTTTTAATCATGTCGCCGGTTCGGTGAACCGCAGTGGGTTCACCCACGATGCACCAGTCAAATGATTCACCCCGCGCTCGAAGTTTTTCTACGACCACTGTAGTGCCGTCGGTGGACGGGCCTTCTTCATCACTGGTCAGGAGCAGCGCAATGTTGATCTGAGGCTGAGCTGTAGACGACAAGAATTCTTCAGTGGCGACGACAAATGCTGCGATGGACGTCTTCATGTCGCTCGAACCGCGACCATAGAGCTTCCCGTCCCGGTGCGTGGGAACAAAGGGATCACTACTCCACCGGCTAAGGGGACCAGTAGGAACAACATCAGTGTGTCCTGCAAATACTATAGTTTTGCTAGCTACTTGCCGGCTTCCACCATGCGCTGCAGGCCTTTTTGACCATAGATTTTGAACTCGGAATTTATCTGGGCCGCTGTCCATGCGTTCATGTACGAATCCGATGGACGACAGCCGCTCGCTCAAAAGGTCGAGACAGCCCGCATCTTCAGGCGTGACAGAGGGCAGGGCGATAAGCTGCTCCGCCAGAGACAGCGTTGGACACGAGGAATGCTGGCTCACTCTGCGCCCTTCACGTCAAGTACGATTTCGGTAAACGAGGGGGCCTCGTCGTTGGCCATTGCCTCGGCGTTCGCTTTAACAGTGCTGGCAGATTTTGCAGCCAACGAAAAGTCGTTTTGCAGCCGCCACATCAAGTTGGTCGGAGAGTCTGCGTAGGCAAGGCCTTCTTTGCGGTCAATTCGGTTTTGCAAAATAAGGCGCGCCAAGTCCTCTTCAAAGGTTTGTGAACCCTCCGCCATGGATTTTTCCATCGCATCTTTGACGCCTGAGAAATCACCTTGTTCGATGAGATCAGCGACAAGCTTGGTATTGAGCATCACCTCTGCAGCAGGAACGCGCTCGCCACTGGCCGTACGCACCAAGCGTTGCGAAATAATGGACTTGAGCGCTGATGCCAGATCACCCAGCATGGTCGAGCGCACTTCCACTGGGTAGAAGCTGAGGATGCGGTTAAGTGCCTGATAGCTATTATTGGCGTGCAAGGTGGCAAGACACAGGTGGCCAGACTGCGCATAGGCAATCGCTGCGGACATGGTCTCGCGGTCACGGATTTCGCCAATCAAAATGACATCGGGTGCCTGGCGGAGTGCGTTTTTTAACGCCACTTGAAGCGACTGCGTGTCCGACCCCACCTCACGCTGATTGATGATAGATTTTTTGTTCCGGAATTGATACTCAACCGGGTCTTCAATCGTCAAAATATGCCCGGTCTGAAGCTCGTTGCGCCTGTCGATCATGGCCGCCAAAGAGGTGCTCTTTCCGGAGCCTGTGGCACCCACGAGCAGAATAAGACCGCGCTTTTCCAAGATCAGATCACCCAAAATCGCGGGAAGATTCAAGTCGTCGAGGCTAGGAATTTGCTGACTAATGAAGCGGATCACTACGGCATAGCTGCCGCGCTGGCGCATTGCGCTGACTCGGAATCGTCCCACTCCCGTCAAAGGTACCCCCATGTTGAGTTCGCCGGTTTCCTCCAGCTCTTCGATACGGTCGGGTGAAACCACTTCCGCCAGGAGGTTGCGCGGGGCTTCTGGGGGCAATATTTGATTGTTGATCGGCAGGCATTCGCCGTTGATCTTGATGAGCGCAGGCGCATTCGCCGACAGATAAACGTCAGATGCTTTTTTTTCCGCCATCAGGCGCAGGATACGTTCCATCGTGCTCATGCCAATCTCCCCGTTTGTCGTCGTGGTGGCCAGCGCGATTAATCGCGCAGCAGCTCGTTGATGCTGGTCTTGGCCCGCGTCTGCGCGTCAACGCGCTTGACGATGATTGCGGCGTACAAGCTGTAGCGTCCACCGTCTTTGGGTAGGCTGCCACTGACGACCACAGAACCCGAAGGAACGCGCCCATAGCTGGTTTCTCCGGTAGCGCGGTCGTAGATGGGGGTGCTCTGGCTGATGTACACCCCCATGCTAATCACGGAGTTCTCTTCGACGATGACGCCTTCAACTACTTCCGAGCGCGCTCCGATAAAACAGTTGTCTTCGATGATGGTGGGGTTGGCTTGCAATGGCTCCAGTACACCACCCAAGCCTACGCCGCCCGAGAGGTGCACGTTCTTGCCGACCTGCGCACAAGAGCCAACGCACGCCCAAGTGTCGACCATGGTGCCCTCACCCACATAAGCACCAATGTTGACGTACGAGGGCATCAGCACCGCGCCCTTCGCAATGAAACTTCCGCGCCGCGCGACGGCGGGGGGGACAACACGAACCCCAGTCGCCGCCATTTCTTGGGCTGACAGGTGAGAAAACTTGGTTTGAACTTTGTCAAAAAAAGCCAAGTCGCCGGCTTTCATGAACTCGTTATCTTTTAGACGGAAAGACAGAAGCACCGCTTTCTTGATCCACTGATGCGTGGTCCATTGGCCGATGCCCTCACGGGTGGCCACGCGCAACTTGCCCATATTGAGATCGTCAATAACGTGCTCGACGGCGTCCATAACCTCTTTGGGTGCCGAAGCCGGTGATAAATTGGCACGGTCTTCCCACGCGGCGTCGATAAGGTTTTGTAGTTGTTGGGTCATGAAAGTGTCTGAACAGTTTGCGATTGAATAAATTGCACGATTCGATGGGCGGCCTCGACGCACTCTGCCTTGTCGGCCACCAACGCCATACGAATACGCTGAGCACCCGGGTTACCCCCTAGCGCGTCGCGCGCCAAGTAGCTGCCTGGCAAGACTGTGACATTGTATTGACCGAGCAGAGCTTGAGCAAAAATGGTGTCGGACATGCCGAGTGAGTCAGGTATGCGCGCCCAAAGATAAAAGCCTGCATCTGGCAGCTCGACTTCTAGCACCTGTTTAAGCAGCGGAGTAACAGCGGCAAACTTCTCGCAATAAAGAGTGCGATTGGTCTCAACATGTGATTCGTCACTCCAAGCAGCGATGCTGGCAGCTTGGACGGGTGGCGACATAGCGCCGCCCTGGTAGGTGCGAAAAAGAGCGAACGCTTTGAGCAGTCGAGCGTCTCCAGCCACAAAGCCACTACGCAGCCCCGGTACGTTGCTGCGCTTGGAAAGGCTGGTAAAGGCGACCAGTTGGCGAAAATCCTCGCGTCCCAGCGCTGCGGCAGCCTGCAAGCCGCCGAGCGGCGGTACGCCCTTGAAATAGATCTCGCTGTAGCATTCGTCAGCAGCGATGACAAAACCGTACTTGTCCGCCAAGGCAAACAATTCTTCCCACTCTTCAATCGACATCACTGCGCCGGTTGGATTCCCCGGCGAGCACGCATAGAGCAGCTGTGTGCGCTGCCAAACGTCGCTCGGCACGCTACTCCAGTCCACTGCAAAATTGCGGTTCGGATCACTCGAGGCGTGCCACGGAGAGGCACCCGCCAACAAGGCGGCACCTTCGTAAATTTGATAGAACGGATTTGGGCAAACCACTACGGCACCAGAGCGAGCGGAATCCACCACGGTTTGTGCAAACGCGAATAGCGCTTCGCGCGATCCGTTGACTGGCAGCACTTGCGCGTCGCTCACTTTGACGCCGTAGCGCTGGCCGAGCCACACCGTAAAAGCCTTGCGAAGAGCCGGGTCTCCCGCCGTCGATGGGTACTTAGAAAGTCCAGCAAGATGGTCGGTCAAAGCCTGCTGAATGAACGCCGGTGTTGCGTGGCGTGGTTCACCGATTCCCAAACTTATGGGCGCGAAACCCGCCGGAAGAGACACATTTGAAAATAGCTCGCGCAAACGCTCAAAAGGATATGGCTGCAATCGATTGAGCAAGGAATTCATAGGGTGCATTATCGAACAGCTAGGGACGTCCTGCATAACTCCCTGCGGTCTGTGATAGCGCGGCCTCGGGCGGTTCTCTGCGTTGCTTTTCTTGCCAATAGCACGGCTATTGGCTGCAAAAAGACGCCTTGCGCCCCATCCCGATCCGCACCATCACAT
>JBBSUJ010000039.1:0-27495 GCA_038235025.1 Burkholderiales bacterium | reverse complement strand
CGCTGTACTGCACCATCGACGAATCCACGCTGGAGATCACCGCCCAGGAAACCCGGCTGGACCGCGTGCCGGTCATTGCCAACCTGCGACACGACCAGCTGGACCACATCGTCACGGAAGACTGGTTAGCCGACTCCAATATTCAGATCGAAAACACCCCCCAGCGCTTGTCTGACCTGCGCCCCCAGCTATCGTTTTTGCATCGACTGGCGAAGAAGCTCAAAGCAGGCCGCGAAGTGGTGCGCGGCAAGCCGGAGAACTTCAACCGGCCGGATTACAACTTCAAGCTGGTGGGCGGCAACGCGGGCCAAGGTGAGCCGGATGGCACAGAGACCGTTCAAATCACCACGCGACAGCGCGGCGCGCCGCTGGACCTCATCGTGGCCGAAGCGGCCATCGTCGCCAACAGCACCTGGGGCGGCTTGCTCGCCACCTTTGGCGTACCGGGCATCTACCGCAGCCAGGCCAGCATGGCCCCGGGCGTGAAGGTGCGCATGGGCACCAAGGCCTTGCCGCACGCCGGCATGGGCGTCAAGTGCTACACCTGGGCCACCAGCCCACTGCGCCGCTATGTGGATTTGGTGAACCAGTGGCAAATCATCGCCTGCGTGCGCAACGGTGCCACGGCGGCATTGGTCGCGCCGTTCAAGCCAAAAGACGCCGAGCTGTTTTCCATCATCAGCAGCTTTGACGCTGCCTACAGCGCCTACAACGGCTACCAGGGCGGCATGGAGCGCTTCTGGACGCTGAAATACCTGGAGCAAAACGGCATTACTGAGCTGGACGCCACCGTCTTCAAAGAAGGCCCCGGTGGCAGCTTTCTGGTGCGGGCCGACACGCTGCCACTGGTGTTCCCGGTGCTGGGCGCGCAAAACCTGCCGCGGGGCGCACGCCTGCGGGTCAAGCTGGGCGAGGTCGACGAGATCACGCTGGACCTGCATGGCACGGTGCTGGCGCGGCTGGACGACCCGCTGGATGCCAACGACGACGGCGCTGTGGACGACAACAACGGCAACGATGGTGACGATGACAGCGCTTCGGCTGGCCCCATCGCCATTGCGGTCGACCTAAACGACCCCGACGCGGATGCAGCGCCCGCACCCGCGCAATCAGTCCCCACTATTTGATATCGTTCGGCCCGTGAAACTGCCCACCCCGCTCCGTTCGCTCAGCACACTACAAATCACGCTGTTGATTTCCGTGCTTTTGCATGCGCTGCTGCTGACGGTGCGGTTTGTCGCACCCGCGCAGTTCGACCGTGTGTTCCAGGACACCCCGCTCGAGGTAATTTTGGTGAACGCCCGCACCGACGAAAAGCCACCCGAAAAAGCCCAAGCCATTGCCCAGCAATCGCTGGCCGGTGGCGGTGAAGCCAGCAAAGGCCGCGCGACCAGCCCCATGCCGTACTCGGCGCTGACGCGCGTGGGCAACGACTTCGAAGACGCGCAAAAGAAGTCCGACTCTTTGCTAGAGCAGCAAACCCAGCTGCTGGCGCGGCTGCGCAGCCAGGTTGCGGCGCTGCCGCCGCCCGACCCGCGCACTTCCAGCCAGAACAACGCGCAGCAGGCCCAAGAAGAACGCCGTCAGCAGTTGGTGAATCTGTTGGCCGAGATTGAAAAGCGCATCAACGAAGAAAATGCGCGTCCCAAGAAGCGCTACATCAGCCCCGCCACACGCGAAGAGGCGTACGCCGTTTATTACGACGCCATGCGGCGCAAGGTGGAGGAAAAAGGCACCGTCAACTTCCCCGAAAAAGGCGGCTCCAAGCTCTATGGCGAGCTGACCATGATCGTGACCGTCAACCACGACGGCCGCGTTCTGGAAACTGAGGTGGTGCAAGGTTCGGGCGACCCGCTGCTGGACCTGCGCGCCCAAGCCATTGCCCGCGCTGCGGGCCCTTTCGGCCCTTTCAACGCTGCCATGCGCGCCAAGGCAGACCAAATTGCCGTGGTCTCCCGCTTTAAATTTACCCGCGACCAAACGCTGAAGACCGAGGTGCGGTAACGACGCACGAGCCCGCTTTGGTGGTTTGGCACCTTGCCGCAACAAACATGGGCCAAAGCGCGCGCCGAACCCGTTGCGCTTAGCACTTACCCCGTCCCACCAGGCACGTAAAGCACGCACCCCACGCGACCGCCGCATAAAAACCGATGCATCCCTCCGCCACCTCTGTTGATCTGTACTGCGTACTCGGCAACCCCATTGCCCACAGCCGCTCGCCCTGGATTCACACCCGTTTTGCGGAACTGACCGGAGAGCGCATGCGCTACGAGGCGCGCTTAGTGCCGCTGGGCGGCTTTGCGCCAGCGCTGGCGGCTCTTGCGAGCGAAGGTGTGCGCGGCTGCAATGTCACGGTGCCCTTCAAGCTCGATGCAGCACAACTGGCGACCAAGACCAGCGAGCGCGTTCGCTTGGCCGGTGCAACCAACACGCTGCAGCTGGACGGCAGTGCCGTGCTGGCCGACAACACCGACGGCCTGGGGCTGGTAGCGGACATCACGCATGGCGCGGGCTTTTCTATTGCTGGCCGTGATGTATTGCTGATCGGCGCGGGCGGTGCAGCCGCCGGCGCACTGGGCCCGCTCTTGGCCGCAGGGCCGCGCCGTGTGGTGGTGGCAAACCGCACACTGGCGCGGGCCGAGTCGTTGGTCGCATCGCATGCACCGCTGGCCTTGCTACAAAATACGGAGCTTCTAGCCCAATCTATACAAGCGCTAGAGCACGATTTCGATCTTATTATTAACGCCACTGCCAGCAGCTTGGCGGGTGGCAATATTCCCGTGCCAGCACGCTTGCTGCGGCCGAGCAGCCTGGCCTACGACATGATGTACGGCCCCGCCGCCCAAGGCTTTCTCGACTGGGCTACCGCTGCAGGCGCAGTACCCCGCGATGGCTTGGGCATGCTGGTGGAGCAAGCGGCCGAGGCGTTTGCGATCTGGCGCGGCGTGCGCCCGCCTGCCGCGCAAGTGCTGAAAGAAATGCGGGCGTGATGCGGCCGGTATGCAAGCGCTAGTCATTTCAGCCAAGCTCCTGGTAATGGGCCGCGCGCCGGTGGGTTCTGACGCTGGCGATGGCAAGGGGGTTTCAACGTGAAAGCGATCTTCCGGTGGCTAGGCTTGCTGGTGCTTGCGGGCATCGCTTTGCAACTTTTTTTCGTTCTGCGCATTGCCGCAATGATTGTCATTGACCCGCAATCCACCACGTTCCAGCGCAGTGAGGTGTGGAGCCAGGTGCGCGGCGGCACCCTGCAATGGCGCCAGCAGTGGGTGCCCTACGCCCAAATTTCCGACAGCCTGAAGCGCGCGGTGATTGCGTCGGAAGACGACAGCTTTGTGAACCACGACGGCGTGGACTGGGAGGCCATCGAGAAAGCCTGGGAACGCAACAACCGCGCCGAAGCGCAAGCCGCCCGCACCCCACCGCGCGCCTCCAGCCGCCCGGCCCGCGCTCCCAAGATTCGCGGCGGCTCCACCATCACCCAGCAGCTGGCCAAAAACTTGCTGCTCTCAGGCGAGCGCCATTTGCTGCGCAAGGGCCAGGAATTGGTGCTGACCGTCACGCTGGAGGCGCTTCTGTCCAAGCAGCGCATTTTGGAGATTTACCTCAACAGCGTGGAATGGGGCGATGGCGTGTTCGGTGCAGAAGCCGCTGCCCAGCGCTACTTTAAAAAGAGCGCCAGTCGCCTGTCTGCGCAAGAGGCGGCCCGGCTGGCAGTGATGCTGCCAGCCCCTAAGCGGTTTGAGAAAAATCCTGGGTCTGCCTACGTATCGGGCCGCACCCGCACCATCGCGGCGCGAATGGCGGCAGCCGGGTTGCCTTGAATTTCAGGACTCGGCTGCCTACCAAGGCGGTCTCAGGGAATCAAAATTTTGAACAGATTGTTGTAGTTGTCTGTCCACAGTGGCAGGCCCGGCACCGGCACGATTGGCGTCGCACGGGCGCGAACCTGCGGGTCGTCCAGGAACGCCTGGTTATCCGTCACCAGCACATACACGCTCTTGCTGAGCCAGGGCTCGTCCGCGGGGGGGGTATCCAAAATTTGTACCGACTGCATTCCGGCGTTTTCGGCCAGCTGCTGAACGACGGGCCCAAGGTTCAGGTAGCGATTACTGATGTGAAACGCAATGATGCCGCCCGGCTTCATGTGGCTTTGGTAGACCGCAAGCGCCTCGCGCGTGATGAGGTGGACCGGAATGGAATCTCCCGAGAAGGCATCCACCAACAGCACGTCAAAGTTCTGTTGGTCGCCCGCCTGCGCTTCTCGCTCGAGCACCAGACGCGCATCGCCCAAAACGGTATCGACCTGGGCCACGCTGTCGCGTAGGTAAGTGAACTCGTCGCGGGCAATGGCGAAAACTTCCGGGTTGATTTCGTAGAACCGAACCAATCCGCCTTGGGAGCCATACGCTGCCATTGTTCCTACTCCCAGACCTACCACTCCAATATGTTGCCCGGTTACTTGCGTCTTACGAACGGCCAAACCAACGCCCGAATTCTGTCCGTAGTAGCTATTGGGTGCCTTGGACAGCTCGGGCGTTGTCACCTGCACTCCGTGCAAGATCACCCCGTGAGCGAGTGTCCGCATCGGCGGATCCGAAGGAACGTTTTTGACTCGCAGTTCGCCATAGAAGTTACGACTCGCCAAAACGGTGGTGGATGTCCCTGCATAAGTGAACGTCAGGGTGTAATAGGCGCAGGTCATCACGGACATCGCGGCGAGGATGCCGCCAGCAAAGCGAACCGACCGCGTTCGCAGCGTAAGCAGCAAAGCCAGAAAAGCACCTGACGGCACGACCAGAAAAGGGACAGCCGTCAGTGGCAGGTTCCACTGCGAGAAGGCCAACGCGCCCCAAACAACCAGGGCGGCCACTGCGAAAAGCACCAATCGGCTGTACAACCAGGCACGCGCCAGGTAGCACACCACCAGGGAGGCGGCACACAGAGCCAGCGGCAGTTCGTAGTAACCATTGAACACCCGAGGGGCCAGCACGCCGACCAGCAGTCCTCCAACAGCGCCGCCCAATGACACCATCAGATAAAACCGCGTGAGGTGAACAGGAGCGGGCTTTGCGCGCACCAATTCGCCGTGGCACAGCATGCACACCGCAAACAAACCAACCGCAAAAATCGGAATCGCTTGATAGATGCTCAACGCGTCCAGCTTTACCGTTAGTGCCCAAGTCATCACCGGCGTCAGCACCAGCACGGCCGGCCAGAACAGGGCTCGGCGGTACCAAAAGTTGCTGTCGAAGCACAAAATGAAGGTGAGCAAATAAAGCGCCAGCGGAATGATCCACAAGAAGGGCACAGAGGCCACGTTCTGCGTGATGTGCGTGGTGACGGCCAGCAGCATCACGGTGCCCAGCGCGGCCAGCAGCAGCCACAACAGGTGGCGGGGCAGACTAGGAAGCGTCTGCATCTCTTGCTCCTGTGTAAGCGATGCTTGCGCTGAACCGTCAGAAAACACTGCCGGCCCCATCACCTGCCGGGCATTGCGCCAGGCCAGCGCGATCACCAGTACCGCGAACAGGCCGAAACCTGCCGACCACCCCAGGGCTTGTACACGCAGCGATGCATAGGGCTCGACCACAAACGGGTATGCCACAAGCGCTGCGAGCGAAGCCAGGTTGGACAAGGCGAACAAACGATAGACACGTGCTTGCCGCGGGTCGCCCGCATGCACCCGTGAGAACCAGCTTTGCACCAAAGGCCCGCTGGTGCACACCACGAAATACGGCAGCCCTATTGTGGCAATCAGCGCCAACAAGATGCGCTGGGTCGGGTCGGTATCCCCCAGTGGCTTCCAACCCGCATCCGCAATGATGGGCAGCGTCAGGCATGCGACGATCACAAGCACCGTGTGCACCGCCGCCTGACGCCGAAGCGTCCAGCGCGACAGCAAATGCGCGTAGGTGTAACCCGCTAGAAGCAGCAACTGGAAAAAAACCAGGCACACCGTCCACACGGCTGCCGAACCACCAAACCACGGCAATATCTGCTTGGCGATCAGCGGCTGCACCAAAAACAGCAAGAATGCAGAGACGAAAATAGTGAGTGCGGAAAGCATCGGGTCGTGCAGCAAATAGCAGTAGTCGGCGGAGGCTGAACTCTAAGGCAATGAGGTGGCTTGCAAGATGAGGGGATGCACCGATACGCACGGGTTGCACCAGCCTCTCATCCGCCCGGATATACGGAATCGAACGGTGCCTCGGCCTGCGCTGCCGAGCTACCGGTGTTTGCCAGGGCTCACTGGCAAATCAAACGCCGCGCTGAAACACGTGCTTCATGACGAAATCGGGCGTAACCTCTTCGCCCGACATCACCATCGCAATCAACTCTCCGCCCAACACCTGAGGAGAAATAATCACGTCCGGGTGGGCCAGTTTGACGCGGTTGAGGTTGGCAGAATCGTTTACCGCGGCCACGGTACGCGCCTTACCGCCCATGGCTTTCACCGCCAAAATGACAAAGGCATTTTCCGAGTCGTCCACCATCATTGCCAGCACTGCTTGCGCGTTGTGCGCGCCGGCTTCCTTCAAAATCTCGCCGCTGCTGGGATCGCCGATGACCAGGTCCAGCTCACTTTCGCGCACGTCCACATCATCCGGCGCGCGGCGCACCACACGGGTGACCGGGTGGCCTCGGCGGGCCAACTCGCGCGCAGTGTTGATCGCCAGCGATCCGGCTCCGATGACGACAAAATGATTTTCTCGCTTCATGCGCGACCCTTTGCGATTGACAATTTTTAGCAGGCTGTTGCTGACCATAGGCGCAATCACCGCCGTCAGCGAGGTGGCGAACACCGCCACGCCCAGCAAAATGATGGAAATGGTGAAGAGCTTGGCCTGCGCGGTTTGCGGCGTGATGTCGCCATAACCCACCGTGCTCATGGTGACGATGGCGTAGTAAGCGGCCGTCACCAGATCGGCAATGGCGGGCTTGAACTCATCGCCCAAGTAGTACGCGCCAAAGGTGGCGTACATCATGAGCATGATTACTGAAGTAACAGCAAATAAGGTGCTGGCCGCCACGCTGCTGCGATCAAATTGACGCCAGGCAAAACCCAGGCCAACGACCATCAAACCAAAGTGCGTCAGCAGCAAGTGCGACTGCAAATGCGCGCCAAGAATCAAGCTGACGCCGCCTGTAATCGCCAGCAGCGTGGCCACTGTCCAGGCCAGCCGCGAGCGCATGAGCAAGCCGCCCGCCATGATGAGCATGCCGCCGCCAATCAGCAAGGGCGGCAACAGGCTGGCAGGCAAGTTGAATCGCCCTTGCGCAAGCGCGTCCAGGTACTGCTGCCACCGTCCGGCAAAATCGAGGCGCAGCAAAAAAATCCCGCCGATGGCCATGCCAATTGCCAGCGGCACGTGGGGAAACCAGAGGTCGCCGCGAGCGGCGGCAAACAGTCGCCGCATGAGCGAGCGCAGTCGGTTGACAGAAGAAATATTCAAGGCGCTTGGCCGCGCCGGGCGACGATAGTGAATCGGCAGCCGATGCTAACAGCGCCGCTTTTCGCTACTTCTCGGCGCGCGCACGGCAACCGGCGTACCAACCCGCTGACACGCACGCGGCCCTATCATGGCCCGCACAACGCTCTCGCGACCCATCGCCAGCTGAGCGGAAAAATTTCAAGTCAAATCGGCCTCTAGCGCTTTATAAATAAGCGCTTACAGCTATTAAATAAGTAGCAAATGCGTATTCTGGGAATAGACCCCGGCCTGCGGACCACGGGCTTCGGCGTCGTTGATGTCGACGGCCAGCGGCTTGCCTACGTGGGCAGCGGCACCATCACAACAACGCAGCTGGCGCTTGGCGATTTGCCGGGGCGTCTGAAGGTGCTGTTTGATGGCGTTGGCGAAGTTGTGGCGCGTTACCAGCCCGACGTTGCCACTGTGGAGATCGTGTTCGTCAACGTCAATCCACAGTCCACGCTGCTGCTGGGCCAGGCGCGCGGTGCCTGCCTCACGGCGCTGGTGGCGCGCGACCTCAAAGTAGCGGAATACACCGCCTTGCAAATGAAAAAAGCCGTGGTCGGCCACGGCCGCGCCGCCAAAGGCCAGGTGCAGGAAATGGTGCGCCGGCTGCTCGACCTGCCCGGCTTGCCAGGGCCGGATGCTGCCGATGCGCTGGGCATGGCGATTACCCACGCGCATGCGGGCTCGGCCATGGCACGCCTTGCACAGGCCACCCCCCTCAACCGCCGCCAGCACGCCATGTACCGAGGCGGGCGAAGTTACTGAACGATAAAGGCCGCCGACGCAGGGCCCGGCAAGTCAAGCTGCACCGAGGCCTCAGCCCCCTTGGGGCCCAAGGCGGCGCTTTGCCGACCCAGCGACTGCAGCACCAGGTCGCCATCGACCACCGCGCCGATGCGGAACGTGCGGGCCGGCTCGCCGCCCACCGCGATCAGCGCTGCGCCGCTTGCACCAACCTGCCCCGCTAACACGCCAACCAGCGAGTAACGGCTGGCAACCGCTGGCGCTGCCGAAGCCTGTGCAAAAGGCAAAGCGCCTAGCAGGCGCGCAATGGCCTGGGCATCGGGCGGCGCGGCGGCGGCAGGTGCCGCGGCATCGGCCATGACAGACTTGGGCGCGCTCAAGCGCAAACCCCAAACGACCACACTGGCAGTGGCCAGCGCCCACAACGCAAGCGTGATCAAACGCGTGGACCAGTAGCCGGACGGGTTGCGATTCATCGCAGGATTATCATGCAGCGCACAACGCCCTTTGCTGGCGCTGCTTCACAGGCCGCCCTTGTCATGACACTGCACCGAAACCGTTTACGCCCTCGTTCCTGCACTCTTACTCGGACCACGCGCGGGCGTAACGGGCGTAACGGGCGTATTGCCGCCGGATTTACCTTGATCGAGCTGATGGTGGTGCTGGTCATCATTGGCGTGCTGGCCGCGCTAATAGTGCCCAACGTGCTCGATCGGGCCGACGACGCCCGCACCACCGCTGCGCGCACCGACGTCACTAACCTGACGCAGGCGCTTAAGCTGTACCGGCTGGACAACCAGCGCTACCCTACCGCCGAGCAAGGATTGCAGGCCCTGATCGCGCGGCCCACCACCGGTCCCGCGCCCATCAATTGGAAACCACAGCTGGAGAAGCTCCCCAACGACCCGTGGGGCCGTGCGTACCAGTACCTCAGTCCCGGCATCAAAGGCGAAGTGGACGTGATGTCCTTCGGTGCGGACGGCAAGACCGGCGGCGAAGGCAATGATGCGGACGTTGGCAGCTGGCAGTGAAATTTTCAAGGCCCGCTGAACTGCTGAAGCGGGTTTTGCCAAGCCAGCACCAGTCCCGTCGCCTGTGGGTCACAACAGGAAATGGACGCAGGGCTGCGGTACCGCGGCGAGGCTTCACTCTGCTGGAGCTGTTGCTGGTGATCAGCATCATGGCCTTGGCCACCGCCGGGGTGGCGTTGACGCTGCCTGACTCGTCCGCAAACCAGCTGGACCGTGAAGGCGAGCGCTTGGCGGCGCTGCTGGAGAGCGCTCGGGCGCGGTCGCGCGCTACGGGCGTTCCGGTGCGCTGGCGCGCGGTGGGCACCGGGTTTCGTTTTGAGGGCCTGCCCGCCAACGATACCCTGCCTACGCAGTGGCTGGACGCCGACACCCTCAGCTTGACCGATACGCCCTTGCTGCTTGGCCCCGATCCTTTGATTTCACCGCAGGCGGTGGTGCTGAGCCAAACGCGCCACCCCGAGAGGCGCCTGCAAGTTCGCACCGATGGCCTGCGGCCGTTCACCGTACAAAGCGTGCCATGAGACGGCCTTGCGCCCAAGGATTCACACTGGTGGAAGTGCTGGTGGCATTGAGCATTGTCGCCATCGCCCTGCTTGCCGGCGGGCAGGCCACCAGCGCACTGGTGCGCAACGCCGAGCGCCAATCCGAAGTGCTGCTGGCGCACCTGTGCGCCGAGAATGCATTGGCCGCCGTGCGTCTGGCGCGTCAGATGCCCGCCATTGGGGACGGCGCACAGACCTGTGAGCAAGCCGGTCAAACGTTTGACTTGACGCTGGTTGTGCGCCCCACGCCCAACCCGAGTTTTCGGCGTGTGGACGCGCAGGTGCGCAGTGCGCGCGGGCCGGTGTTGCGGCTCTCGACCATTGTGGGGCGGCGCTGATGAACACCGGCGATCGCAAGACGTCGCGCAACCTTGCCAGCCGCCGTCCGCAGGGCTTCACCCTGATTGAGCTGCTACTGGCCATTGCCATCATGGCGCTGATGGCGCTGATGAGCTGGCGCGGAATAGACGGCATGGCTCGAGCACAGGAGCAGACGCGCGCGCGCGGCGACGCGCTGCTCACTCTGCAAGCCGCGCTTGGCCAGTGGGGTGCCGATTTGGATGCCGTGCTGGCCCTGCCTTACACCACGCCCATCGACTGGGACGGACAAGTTCTGCGCATCACCCGACGCAACAGTGCAGCAGATGCCGGGGGCGATGCTGGCCCGCTGGTGGTGGCATGGAGTCGGCGCAATGTCGAGGGCACCGAGCAATGGCTGCGCTGGCAGTCCCCCCCCGTCACCAGCCGAGACGACTGGCAGCGCGCCTGGCAGCAAGCCGCCGACTGGGCACGCACTCCCACGGCAGCAGACCGCCAGCGCGAGGTGGCCCTGATGCCGCTGGCGCAGTGGCAAATTTTCTATTACCGGGGCAACGCCTGGAGCAACCCGCTGTCGAGCAGCGGAGCGTCAGAGGCGCTGTCGCTGGGCAACGCGAATGCCTCCTCCACGGCGCGCGATGTGGTGCCCGACGGTGTGCGGCTGCAGCTGGACCTGGGTGCCAGCCAGGGCATTGCGGGCCGGCTCACGCGCGACTGGGTCAACCCCTCGAACGGTGGCGACAAATCATGAGAGCCCGCCAAGCGCTTGCGGCCCCAAAGTCCACCACGCGCGGCGCTGCCTTGCTCGCCGCCATGCTGACGGTCACGCTGGTAGCTACCTTTGCCGCGGGTGCCATGTGGCAGCAATGGCGCGGCATCGAGGTGGAAACCGCCGAACGCGGGCGCATTCAGTCGGCGTGGATTTTGATTGGCGCACTTGATTGGTCGCGGCTGATCCTGTCCGAAGACGCCCGCGCGGGGGGCGCAGACCATTTGGCAGAGCCGTGGGCAGTGCCGCTGGAAGAGGCCCGCTTGTCCACCTTTCTGGCAGCGCAGGATGGCGCAGTTACAGAGGATGCCAGCACTGATACGCAGGACGCTTTTTTGTCGGGCCGCATCACCGATATGCAGTCGCGCTTGAACGTCAACAGCTTGGTGCAAAACAGCGCCGTGCAGACTTCAGCGCATGAAGCCTTTGCGCGACTGTTTGCCGAACTCGGCCTGCCAGAAGCGCAGCTCGGCACGCTGGAACAAGCACTGATGCGCGCCACCGCTGCGCAAATTGCCGAGGGTAGCGATGCGCCGCTGCTACCCCAGCAGGTTGAGCAGCTCGGCTGGCTGGGCCTGCCGCAGGGCAGCGTGAAGCGGCTGGCGCCTTACATCACCCTGCTGCCCACCCGCACGCCGGTCAACCTCAACACCGCGAGTGCCGAAGTGCTGCTTGCCACTATTGAAGGACTGGACCGCGCCGGCGCGGAGCTGCTAACGAACGCCCGAGAAACGCGGCCGTTTCGCAGCGTGCAAGACGCTCGCGCACTGCTGAACCCGGACATCGATATCAACGTTCAGGACCACAGCGTCTCCAGCAGCTATTTCGAGGTGCAGGGACGCCTTAGGCTGGGTGCCGCGGCCGTAGCTGAACGCTCTTTGATACAACGAAACGGCAGGCAGGTCACCACTTTGTGGCGCAAGCGCGTAGCCGACACCGGAGGGCCGCCCACGCCTTAGCGCCTGCTCACGGTCTTACAAAGGCCGCGCAGGCGGTACGCCCGGCAGTAGCCCAACTCCACAGCCTCGCAAACTACAATGGCCCGCGAAATTGCCCCATGAGTCAACTCATTCTCACCCTGCCGCTGACGCCCTCAGCCGGCCCACCCGAATACCGCTTTTGCCTAAGCCACGACGGCGAAAGCGTGGCGCGGCATGGCCGTGCCAGCGCCGCGCTGCTGCCGGCCACCGGCCGTGCGGCCGGCGAGCTGGTGGCCCTGGTGCCGGCGCATGCCCTGTCCTGGCAACGGGTTCAGCTACCGCCGGGCGTGCCGCTGCACGGCCCGCGCATGCGCGCAGTGCTGGAGGGCCTGCTGGAAGACAACCTGCTGGACGAGCCCTCGCAGCTGCACTTCGCCCTTGCGCCTGGCGCAGCGGCAGGTGCAAGCACCTGGGTTGCCGTCTGTAACCGCGCCTGGCTGCAAAGTGCGCTACAGGCCTTGGAGGCCGCCGGCAGGCCCGTGGCCCGTGTGGTGCCGGAAATGGCGCCTGGCGCACCAGTCCCCGCCCTGCACTGCAGCGGCACGGCAGAAGCGCCACTTGCCTTGATCAGCGGTTTGCCCCCGCACGGCGGCGTCGCCGCGCTGCCACTGACAGCCGCGGCCCTGGCACTGCTGCCCAAACCAGTTCCCAGCTTGGTAGATGCGCCGTCTATTGAAGAAGCCTTCGCCATCAGCGTCACTGCCGAACCCGCGGTCGCTGCGCTGGCAGAGCAACTGCTGGGCCAGAACGTGCCCTTGCTCGGCGCGGCGGAGCACGAACTGAAAGCTGCGCGTACCCTCTGGGATCTGGCGCAATTCGAGCTTGCCAGCTCGGGCCGTACGCGTGCCATGCGCAAAGCCGGTGGGCTGCTGGGCAGCCTGCTGCGGGCACCGCAATGGCGCGCCGCGCGTTGGGCCGCCGTGCTGCTGCTGGTGGCGCAGATTGCGGGGCTCAACCTGTGGGCTTGGCAGCAGCGCAGCGGCTTGCTCGCTAAGGAAGACGCCGTGCGCAATACCTTGACGGCTAGCTTCCCCAAAGTGCAAGTTGTGGTGGAGCCGGTATTACAAATGGAACGCGAATTGACCGCGCTGCGCCAAGACGCAGGTGCCCTTACTGCCGGAGACCTGGAGCCCATGCTGGCCGCTGCGGGTGGCACGTTGGCGGCTCAAAGCAGCGCCAGTGCAATCGATTTCACCCCCGCTGCCTTGCAAGTGCGCGGCGTAACGCCCTCGCCCGAAGAAATGGAATCAGCCGCCAAGGCGCTTCAAGCCGGTGGCTACCAGCTTACGCAAGAAACCGACAGCCTGTGGCTGCGCACCGGAGCGCGCCGGTGACGCCCACTTTAAAAACTTCCGCAAATTCCGCTGCGGCCCCAGCCTCTTCCACCGGCAGCTCTCGCGAAGTGCTGCGTAACCGTTGGCAGGCCCTGGCAGCGCGCGAACGACAACTCGTACTCGCCGCTGCAGCCCTGGTGAGCGCGGCTGTGCTGTGGTGGCTGCTGCTGGCACCCGCACTACGCACCCTGCGGGAGGCCCCAGCGCGCCACGCCGAGCTGGATGCCCAGCACGAAAAAATGCAGGCCCTGGCCTCAGAGGCCCGCCTGTTACAAGCCGATGCGGGTGCCCGCCCTACGCAGGCCCAAGCGCAGCGCGCCTTGGAAGCTGCGACCAAGACTTTGGGCAGCAGCGCCCGTACCAGCTTTGCCGGCGACCGCGCTACTGTCGTGCTGCAAGGCGCTCCCGCGGCCGCGCTCGCTCCCTGGCTGGCGCAGGTACGCGGCAATGCCCGCAGCCTGCCGGTAGAAGCGCACTTGACGCGCAGCAAGGCTGTGCCTGCCGCACCACCAGCACTCGCGACGCCCAGCACTCCTTTCGGCTTCCGCCCAAGCGGCATACCCGGCCTGCCGGGAACCGTTCCGGCAGCGCCCCCTATCGATGCTTCCTTGGCGGTGCCTATCGCGTCGGTGCCGACAGCCTCTGAGGCCCGCTGGGACGGGCGCATCGTGTTGGCTTTGCCAGCGCGCTGACCCACCTACGTCGCTTATGGCCCGCAAACCTGCACTTCCCTTGAAATCGCCCCGCTCCCTGCGGCCGGCACCCGCAGTGGCTGGCGCTAGCGCCCCTTGGGGCTGGGCGTTGGCAGGCGCGTTGGTGGGCGGTATCGTTGCACTGGTGGTCACTTTGCCCGCAACGTGGCTCACCACGGCCCTCGCGAGCGCGAGCCAGGGCCAGGTGCAGTTGCTCGCTCCGCGCGGCAGCGTGTGGAACGGCTCAGCCCAGTTGGTGCTTTCAGGCGGCGCGGACAGCCAGACCCAAAGTGCCCTGCCTGGACGCACGCAATGGACGATACGGCCCGCATGGAGCGGTTTGCGCGCTACCGTAACGGCCGACTGCTGCACCGTATCCGGCCCGCTGATTCTGCATATTCAACCTCGCTCGGGCGGCGTGCGCGTGGCGCTCGCCAACACCAAAACGCGCTGGCCTGCTGCCGTGCTAACCGGTTTGGGAACCCCGTGGAACACGTTGCAGTTGCAAGGCCAACTCGACCTGGGAACGCAAAGCTTGGTGGTTGAATCGATTCGTGGGCGCATGGTGCTGGAGGGCAGCGCCCAGCTCGATGCACGCGCCATTTCGTCTCGCCTGTCCACGCTGCGCCCCATGGGCAGTTACCAGTTGAACCTGACCGGCGGCGCTGCGCCTACGCTGCAACTTTCCACCTTGTCAGGAGCTCTGCAACTGTCGGGCAGCGGGCAGTGGGTGGGCCAGCGCTTGCGCTTTACCGGAGAAGCGCAAGCGGCACCAGGGCGCGAACAGGCGCTGTCCAACCTGCTCAACATCATCGGGCGTCGAAGCGGCGCGCGTTCCCTCATTACGCTCGGCTAATCCCCAGACCCCCTATGCAGAACACGCACCACCGCTTGAAGCGCACTATTATTTCTATAGCTGGTTGCGCTTTATTTATAAGCGCTAGCGGCCTAATTTATGCCCAAACGGCCACGCCCAACCCGCAAAGCGTACGTCCCGGCGAGCCGGTCACGTTGAATTTTGCCAACGCTGAAATTGAAGCCGTGGCCCGCACCATGGCCACCATTACAGGTCGCAATGTGGTGGTCGACCCGCGCGTCAAAGGGCAGCTCAATCTGATCACAGAACGCGCTGTTACGCCCACTGCTGCATTCCAGCAGTTCCTGGCTGCGCTGCGTTTGCAGGGCTTTACCGTGGTGGAGTCGGGCGGCTTGTACAAGGTGGTCCCAGAAGCCGAGGGCAAGCTCCAAGGCAGCAGCGTGCAGATCTGGAAAGGTGGCGCGCCCAGCGGCGCGGCAGGCGGCGGTCAAATCGTCACGCAAATCTTCAAACTCAACTTTGAGAACGCCGCTAACCTGGTTCCGGTGCTGCGCCCGCTCATCAGCCCCAACAACACCATCAACGTGAACCCCGGCAACAACTCGCTGGTAATCACCGATTACGCCGATAACCTGCAGCGCCTGGGCCGCATCGTGGCGGCGATGGACGTGTCGAACGCGAGCGATGTGGAAGTCATTTCACTTAAAAACGCCATTGCCAGCGACCTGGCCCCTTTGGTCGCGCGCTTGATCGATGGCGGCAGCGCTGCCAGCGGGCCGGGTATGCCTGGGGCCGCGCAAGGCACTTCGGATACCTCGTTCAAAACCACGTTGCTAGCAGACCCCAGCAGCAACTCCTTGATCCTGCGCGCGGCCAACCCGGCGCGTGTGGCGCAAGTACGCTCACTGGTGCAAAAGCTTGACCAAGCCCCGGCACCCGGCAGCAGCGCCGCCAGCGGCAACATCCACGTGGTGTATCTGAAAAATGCCGACGCGGCGCAGTTGGCCACTACGCTGCGCGCGGCGATGGCCGCTGGCAATGCGGGCGGCGCGCAGGGCAGCGCATCTTTGGGAGGCGCAAGCACAGCCCCCGGTACCGCGCGCGCCTCCTCGGGTGGTATGTCGGGCGGTGGCAACTCGGGCGGGTTGGGCGGGTTGGACGGAGCCGATTCCAGCGCGGGCGGGCTCAGCAGTGGCGGCGGCGGCGAGCTGGGTGGTGCCAGCAGCACAGGCCCATCGACCGGCGGGCAGATTCAGGCCGATCCAGCCACCAATTCGCTCATCATCACGGCGCCCGAGCCGCAATACCGCCAACTGCGTACCGTGATCGACCAGCTCGACGGCCGGCGCGCGCAGGTGCTGGTAGAGAGCTTGATCGTCGAAGTGACTGCCAGCAAGCTGGCCGAGTTCGGCATTCAGTGGCAGGGCATTTTGGGCAAGCAGGGCGACGGCACAGTGGGCGTGATTGGCACCAACTCGGGCCAGGCCGGCGCCAACATATTGGGCATTACCGCTGCGATTGCCAGCGGCTCCACCACCGCAGCGGCCGCTGCTTTGGGCGGCCTGGCACCCGGTTTGAATCTGGCACTGGCACCGCGCATTAACGGTCAGTATTACCTGGGCGCGTTAGCCAACTTCCTGCAAAACAGCGGCGATGCCAACGTGCTGTCCACGCCCAACATCATGACGCTGGACAACGAGGAAGCGCGCATCATCATCGGCAACAACGTGCCCTTCCCCACCGGCTCCTACGCCAACACGGGCGGCAACAACGGCTCGGTAAACCCCTTCACCACGGTCGAGCGAAAAGATGTGGGTTTGATGCTGCGCGTGCGCCCGCAAATCAGCGAGAGCGGCACGGTACGCATGTCGATTTATCAGGAAGTTTCCAAAATCGATGCGGGTACTTTGAAAGATCCGAACGGCCCCACCACCAGCAAGCGCGCCATCGAATCCAACGTGGTCGTCAAGGACGGCAACATCATCGTGATTGGCGGCTTGCTGGAAGACTCGTACGGCGCCACGGAAGACAAGGTGCCTTTGTTTGGCGACATTCCCGTGGTCGGCAACCTGTTTCGCAGCGAGAACCGCTCCCGCCGAAAAACCAATCTGATGATCTTCTTGCGTCCCATCGTGGTGCGCAGCGACGCCGCCACCGACGCCCTCACGCTCAACCGTTATGACGCTATTCGCGCGGTGCAGCAGGGTACGCAACCGACAGCCAGCATTCCACTGCACACCGTCTCCGGCGCGCCCATCCTGGCCCCGATCCAAACGCTGACGCCTGGAACGGCTTTGGGTACAGAACGGTTTGAGGCGCCTCCAGTTCCGGCGAGAACCAACATCGTTACCGACCCCAGAATCGGAACCGACACTGACTTCCCCCTCGTAGGCGACTAAGCGCATGGCGTACCTCTTGCCCTACGCGTTTGCCCGCAGCAGCCAGCTTCTGCTGGAGGCCGAAGGCGACCAACTGGTGCTGTGGCATGGTCCTACGCCAGCCCCGGCCGCACTCAGCGAAGTGCTGCGCAAGTACCCAGTGCAACACCTGCAACCGCTCGATGCGCCGGCCCTGGCCCAGCGAATCAGCGCCGCGTATTCGCAGCGTGAATCGAGCGCCGCCACGGTGGTAAGCGAGGTCGAATCCGACGCCGACCTTTCCCGCATGATGCAAGAGCTGCCCGCCGTGGAAGACCTACTGGAAGCGGCCGACGACGCGCCCATCATTCGCATGCTCAACGCTCTGCTCACGCAAGCCGCACGCGATGGCGCTAGCGATATTCACATCGAACCGTATGAACGCCACAGCAGCGTGCGCTTTCGGGTCGACGGCACGCTACGCGAAGTGGTCCAGCCCAACCGCGCGCTGCACGCGGCCCTCATTTCGCGCCTGAAAATCATGGCCGACCTGGACATTTCCGAAAAGCGCCTGCCGCAGGACGGCCGCATCAGCTTGCGCTTGGGCACCAAAGCGATTGATGTGCGTGTATCCACCCTGCCCAGCGCGCATGGCGAACGCGCTGTACTGCGCCTGCTGGATAAAAGCGAAAACCGCCTCACGTTGGAAGCCGTGGGCATGCGGGGCCCCACGCTATCCCGCTTTGAAAAACTGATTGCGCAGCCCCACGGCATCGTGCTGGTCACCGGCCCTACCGGTTCCGGAAAAACCACCACGCTGTACGCCGCGCTGGCTCGCCTCGACGCCGCGCAGTCCAACATCATGACGGTGGAAGACCCCATCGAATACGAACTGAATGGCGTGGGGCAGACGCAGGTCAACAGCAAGATTGACCTCACCTTTGCCAAGGCCCTGCGCGCCATCCTGCGCCAGGACCCGGACATCATCATGATTGGTGAAATCCGCGATTTTGAAACCGCCCAAATCGCCATTCAGGCCAGCCTGACCGGCCACCTGGTGCTCGCCACCCTACACACCAACGACGCCTCCAGCGCCGTCAACCGCCTCACCGACATGGGCGTAGAACCGTTTTTGCTGGCCAGCTCTTTGCTGGGCACCTTGGCCCAGCGCCTGGTGCGCAAAACCTGCACGGTGTGCGGCGGGGCAGGCTGCGACACCTGCGGCCAGACCGGGTACGCGGGCCGCACCGGCCTGTTCGAGTTGCTGGTCACCGACGACGCGCTACGCGCCCAAATTCACAACCGCGCCTCCGAGGCCGACGTACGCAGCGCTGCGCTGGCGGGTGGCATGGAGCTGATGCGCGAGGATGGCGAGCGCTTGATTGCAGAGGGCATCACCACGCGCGCCGAAGTGCTGCGCGTGACGCGGGATTGAGCGATAAGCGGGCTCGCTGAGCAGGTCAGCAAGCCCGGCCATTGCTTGGCTTGGTGCCGGTGGCTTACTCCCCTCTCCCTCTGTGAGAGGCCTGGGGCCACGGCCTTGAGCATTGCCTCACTTGGTGCCGGTGGCTTACTCCCTCTCCCTCTGGGAGAGGGTTGGGGTGAGGGCAGGGAGCTTGATTTGCGCACAGACGTCGCTCAATCGACCGACCGGCTGCCCGACCGCCCGACCGACTGCCTGCCTGCCTGCCTGCCTGCCTGCCTGCCTGCCTGCCTGCCTGCCTGCCTGCCTGCCTGCCTATCTTGCTTCGCAGCGACCCGTGCGCCGCTACTCAATCCCCTGTGGCTACGCTGAGCACCACAGGTTGCCCCGCGCACCGCGCGGGGTCGCAGACAGTGGGGTCGCCTTTGGGTGTGTGCATAACTTCGCTGCGCGAAGTGAGCGACCCCCCGCTGCGCGAAGTGAGCAACCCCCTGCTGCGCGAACTTTGGTGACTTTCTTTTGGCGACGCAAAAGAAAGTTACTACGCCGCCGGGCGCACCCCCCCCCGGCCCCCAGCCCGTGAAAAAGAGCGCGCACTCATCGACGTCACTGCCCTCACCCCAACCCTCTCCCAGAGGGAGAGGGAGTAAGTCACTGGCACCGCACGAAGTCGCAGACTACGGACGGCGAACCGCTAACTGCAGGCTGCCGATTTTCGATTTTCGGTTTTCGGTCATCAGTCGTCAGTCGTCAGTTTTCTGTCTGTCTGTCTGTCGCCGTTCATGACCCATCGCCCCGATCGTCAATAAAACGAACAACCGGCCGTTTACGCACGCCTCCTTCAATCAACCCATGCGCGGAACCTCGCGGTCAACACGCCCCCTCACGTTTCATATCCGCTTATCCACGCATCCACGCATCCACGCATCCCGAAAAAACATAGCGTTAATGACCCCTAGCGCTTATCCCACCTACGTTTTTAGCTATCAATTTTTCCCTTTTAACACCTGGAGCACCCCGTTTTATGCCGAAAGCGTCAGCGACCACACTCACATCCCGCTGCGCTTTTAAGCACACATTTCCTGCACCGTGTCAGATTTAAGCGCGGGCAAGTAGGTCACGTTGGTTAAAAGTCTCTTCCTTTCCACAAAAGGAAATGACCCTTGGAAGAATTTCAAAACAAGTGCTACTTTCGGCAAAATTTTTGAATCTGATTGTGTGTCTGCGCCGTAAACAAGCACGGCACCTCCCCTTCGAACCCACAGAAGCGCACACATGAAATTTCTGACTCGCCGAAATCGCTTCTTGCGCAAAGCCCATCCAATGGGGAGCCGCGCCGCAGTGCTGGCAGGCTGCTTGGCACTGCACAGCGTTGCGACGGCACAAAGCGCGGATGCCACCCTGGCCCCAGTCGAGGTCAAAACCTCGCGCAACAGCGTGCTCGGCGACGCAGGCACGGCCAACGAGGGTGTGGTGACGCAAGAGCAATTGGAAGCGCGCACCGTGTACCGCCCAGGCGAACTATTGGAAACAGTGCCAGGGCTTATCGTCAGCCAGCACAGTGGCGAGGGCAAAGCCAACCAGTTCTACCTGCGCGGCTTCAACCTGGACCACGGCACCGACCTGCGCACCACCATTGACGGCATGGTGGTCAACCAGCGCAGTCATGCGCACGGTCAGGGCTGGACAGACCTCAATTTCTTGATTCCTGAATTGACGTCATTGCTCGACTACCGCAAAGGCCCGTTCTATGCGAGCGAGGGCGATTTTTCGTCGGCCGGTGCGGTCAACGTGCAATACGCCAACGCCTTGCCCCAGGGCATCGCCAGCCTTGGCGTAGGCCAAAACGGCTATGCCCGCACTTTGCTGGCCGACTCGCCGGCCTTCGGTAACGGCAGGCTGCTGTATGCGGTGGAGCTGTTCAAAAACGATGGGCCCTTCACCCTCGCCGACCAATACAAAAAACGCAATGGCGTACTGCGCTACAGCGAGGGGATTGCAGGCAATGGATTCAACGTCACCCTGATGGGCTACGACGCCCACTGGAACTCCACCGACCAAATTCCGCAGCGCGCAGTGAGCGATGGCCGCATTGGGCGCTTCGACTCCATTGACCCGACCGACGGCGGCAAATCCAGCCGCTACAGCCTCTCCAGCGCTTGGCAGCGGTCAAGTGCCGATACGTCCACCAAGGTAAATGCCTATTTGGTGAGAAGTCGCCTGGACCTGTTTTCAAACTTCACCTATTTCCTGGACGACCCCGTCCATGGCGACCAATTTGCGCAGCCTGACCGGCGCACCACAGCGGGCATCAACGCCAGCCAAACCTGGTTCACCACCTTGCGCGGTCGCAGCTCCGAGAACACGGTGGGGGCCCAGTTCCAGAACGACAACATTCGCAACGGGCTCTACAGCACCGCCGCGCGCCAGGTGATTTCCACCACCCGCGCCGACCACATCGTGGAGCGCAGCCTGGGCCTGTACGCCGAGAACAAAACCGAGTGGGCGGATAAGTTTCGTACCGTGGCCGGCGCACGCGTGGACCGATTCAACTTCAAGGTGGACAGCGACAACCTGGCCAACAGCGGCACCAATTCAGCCACCAAGGTCAGTCCCAAGCTCAATCTGATCTTTGGCCCTTGGAACAAAACCGAGCTGTACGCCAGTGCGGGCTACGGCTTTCACAGCAACGATGCGCGCGGCACCACTATTACCGTAGATCCTAAAACCGGCGACCCGGCCGACAAAGTGTCACCACTGGTGCGTTCCAAAGGTATTGAAGTTGGCGTTCGTACTGAAGCGATTGCGGGTCTGCAAAGCAGCTTGTCCTTGTACCGGCTTGACTCGGCTTCAGAGCTGGTCTTTGTCGGCGATGCGGGCAATACCGAAGCCGGCCGCCCCAGTCGCCGCGTGGGAGTTGAATTTTCCAACTACTACAAACCTACCAGCTGGCTCACCGTCGATGGCGACCTGGCCTTTGCCAAAGCGCGTTTTCGCGGTTTTGATGCGGCAGGCGACCGCATACCCGGCGCGGTAGAAGGCGTGGCGTCGCTCGCGCTGTCGGTCGATCAGCGCGGCCCCTGGTTTGGCGCCGTGCAATTGCGTTACTTTGGCCCGCGGCCCTTGATTGAAGACAACTCGGTGCGCTCCAAAAGCACCGCCACCCTCAACGCCCGCATTGGTTACCGCATCAACCCGAACGTGAAGATAGAGCTGGAAGCGTTCAACCTGACCAACCGCAAGGATTCGGCTATTGATTACTTCTACGCCTCGCAGCTAAGAGGCGAATCGGGGGCCACAGAGGACGTTCACTTTCACCCGATCGAGTCGCGCTCTTTCAGGTTGTCGATGTTGGTGAATTTCTAGACGCTAGCGGAAGCAGGTTGGTAGATCAGCCTGAACGGCGACATGGTGCGTCGCGCGGCGCACGGCGCTCAACGCCAGATCAGCCACGTAGCCAAGTAGCAAATAAGCAAGCAAGCGAGTTGATAGCCCGGGGAAGACAAAACACAAAAATCGTTTTGTCAGGTTGCAAACGCGGTGCAAAGAGGCACCGGCAGCACAAGGAATGCACCGGCAGTCTGTTTTTTGCGAATCGCTTGTCCTCGCTTAGGTCACTGTGCGTTGCCGCACAGACGAAGAAAATCGGCACGTTTTCAATCGAAAAGAATGTTTAAAAACCTGAATCCAGGCGGCGAACGTTCGCGTACTACCTGGTGCAGCGGTCGCTGTAACTAGTCAACCAAGGTCTTATATGAAAATTAAATTGGCGCATGTCGCCCACGCTTGCCTGTTGATGGCTTTTGCTGGCGGAGCTCTGGCTTCCAGCCACCGCGAAGCACCGTTCATCACTACCGCTCCAAAGGTAGACGGCACCGACTTCTACATGTTCAACAGCTACGAAAGCGGCAAAGCCGGCAACGTCACGCTGATTGCCAACTACCTGCCCCTGCAGGACGCGTACGGCGGCCCCAACTATTTCTCACTCGACCCCAACGCCCTGTATGAAATCCACCTGGATAACAACGGCGACGGCAAGGAAGATCTGACGTTCCAGTTCCAGTTCAAGAACACACTGGCCGGCAACGGCGCAGGCATCACCCTGCCCATCGGCGGCAAAGATGTCGCCATTCCTTTGCGCCAGGCAGGCGCCGTAACCAACGCAGCAGACGCCCCCCTCAGCTACACCGAAAGCTTCACGCTCAACGTGGTGCGCGGCGACCGCCGCAGTGGCACACGCGCTGCAGTGACCAATGGCAGCGGCGGCACCGCGTTTGGCAAGCCCATCGACTACATCGGCACCAAAACCTTCCCCGGCGGCAGCTACGACGCTTACGCCAATTCGTACATCCAAACCATCAACATTCCCGGCTGCACCACGCCCGGCAAGGTGTTTGTGGGGCAGCGCAAGGAAGCCTTCTCCGTCAACCTGGGAGTTATTTTCGACTTAGTCAATGCCCCGGCATCGTTCATTACCAACGAAGCCAACGCAGCAGCCGGAGGTAAATTTGGCGAATTGGACAATAAGAACGTCACCTCGCTGGCCCTTGAAGTACCCGCCAGTTGCCTGACCCAGGGCACCGACAAAGTCATCGGCGGCTGGACCACGGCCAGCCTGCGCCAAGGTCGTTTACTGAATGGTGAAACGCCTTCTGGCCTGCAAGCCAGCGAAAAGGCCGGCGGCGCTTGGACGCAGGTATCTCGCCTGGGCATGCCCTTGGTCAACGAAGTCGTCATTGGCCTGAAAGACAAGGACAAGTTCAACGGCAGCAAGCCTATGAACGATGCCGACAACTTTGCCGACTACGTCACCAACCCCACGTTGCCAGCCCTGCTGGAAAAGCTGTTTGGCGTCAAAGCACCCACTAACTTCCCACGCACCGACTTGATGACGGCCTTCCTGACCGGCTTGCCCACCGTGAACCGCGCGGCCAACGTTACAGGTTTGGGCAAAGGTGGCCCATTGGCTGAAATGCTCCGCCTCAACACCTCGATTCCCGCCCAACCCGCTTCCATGCAGAACGCACTTGGCGTCGCTGCGGGCGATGCCGCAGGCTTCCCGAACGGTCGCCGCCTGGCTGACGACGTGGTGGACGTTTCGCTGCGTGTGGCCATGGGCGCCCTGTGCGTGCTGACAGGCGACAAAGACGCCCTGCAAGTAGGCTGTAAGCCTGCCGACGCTGAAGCCGGTGGCGTGCCGTTTGTGGATGGTGTGCGCGCTAACGCTACGGACTTCCAGCAAGTCTTCCCGTACCTCAACACGCCGCTTCCTGGCGCGAAGTAATTGCCTTTGGCATTAAGGAAACTCTATGTTCAAACTTCACTTAAAGCTGTTGACGGGGGCTGCATTGGCCGGCGCTTTGCTGGCAGGTTGCGGCGGCGGCAGTGACACGGCGGCCAACGAGCCACCGGCCATGCAGGTCATTACAAACGTGGCGGATTACGTCGCCCACCTGATTGCCAGCGCAGGCGAAAACGACCAGCCTAGAAGCATCAACACGCTGATGCTGGTGGCTGACGATACGTCTGAGCCAGCGGTGGTTCGTTAACCTCCCGGCCAGATGTCCCCGCCCTTGGCTAGCGTCAGGGGCGGGGACATTTTTTTGTCTCTTTCGGCCTCCTTTGCAGAGATTCCGGTAACGACAACGCAGTGGCCTGCAACCATATGCGGCCTCATGCAAAAAAACAGGAAAGTACACCCATGCGTGGTTTTTTTAAGGCGCTGAAAGCAGCGGCATGGATCGCCAGCCTGTGCGCTGCCATACCCCTGCCAGCGTTAGCCGTCACTGCAGTGCAGCCCACCAGCGATGACCAAGTCATAGAGGTTCTGCCAACCGTCACGCGAACCCGCCTGCCCCGCTCCAGCACAGCAGCACAACTAACGCCCGCTGATGCAGCCGCAGCAGCCCGACAAGTACACGAAGCTATTTCCGTGGCCCGGCAAACGGGCGACACACGCTATTGGGGCCGTGCGCAAGCGCTGTTAGCTCCCTGGTGGGACAAGCCCAACGCCCCCGCTGACCTGGCCATTCTCCAAGCCACAGTGCAGCAGGGCCGGCACGAATTTGCTGCATCGCGCGCAGTGCTCACCTCAGCGCTGGCGCGCGCACCCGAGCATGCGCAGGGCTGGCTGAACCTGGCTGCGCTGGAACGTTTGTCTGCCCGGTATGCAGAGTCACTTGCCGCCTGCGCCGCCGTGCAGCGAGCAGGCCAGCCGCTGTACGCACAAGCCTGCCGTCTGGAAACCGATTCGCTGCAGGGTCAGCATTCCCAAGCGGCTACCGGTTTTGAAGCGCTACTGGACCGCACACAAAACGCAGGGCAGCGCAGCTGGCTTTTATCGCTGCTGGCAGAAAGCCAGGAACGTGCTGGGAACGACGCTGCCGCCGCGACCGCCTACGCCGCCAGCTTGGCCGCTGAGCACGATCTGTACACCTCCATTGCCTTTAGCGATTTGTTGTTGCGCACCGGGAAAAGTGAGCAAGCATTGCAAGTATTGGCACCCTTGCCAGAAACCGACGCCGTGGTGCTGCGGCGTGGTACCGCCTGGAAGCGGCTGGGCGATACACGCTGGAATGGCCAACGCGACCTGCTCAAAGAGCGCGTGCAAGAGCAGCAGCGGCGCGGCGACGACATCATGTTGCACAGCCGTGAACTGGCGCTCACCGCCCTATGGTTGGACAACGATCCCACCCAGGCACTGTCATTGGGCACCCGCAATTTAGCCCTGCAGCGCGAACCGGTGGACTGGTGGATTGCGCTGCAGAGCGCCCAATTGGCGGGGCAAAAAACAGCGCTAACGGAACTGCAGGCGCGCATTGCTGCGGCCGGACTCAAAGACATGCGCCTCACACAGCCAAGCCAAGCGGCGCCGGGAACCAAGCCATGATGCAGACTCGCCATTTTTTCCAGCCCACGCCCTGGTTACCCTCTCTTATGCTGGGCATGGTGCTGGCGTTGTCCATCGCCCCGGCGCTGGCGCACAAAGGCAGCGACGCTTACCTCGATGTGCAGCAGCTGGCGGCCCCCGGCGCAGCGAATCAGAACAACGCGCAAGCGCTGGTCGATTTCAAACTGGGATTGGCACTGGCCCTGCGTGACCTTGACCTGGTCGTACCCATTGATGCCAACGCCGATGCCCAGGTGACCTGGGGCGAAATCAAAGCGGCAACGCCGCAGATTCTGTCCTTGCTCAATGAAACCGCCGCGCTCACCACGGCCATCGCTGCGGCGGATTCTGCTGCTCCGCCCGCCCGCGCGCCGACACAAAAGCAGGTGGATGGCCCCGGTGCCATCTGCCCCCTCACCTGGCAAGCCAACGGCCTGGAGCGCCGCAGCGATGGCGTGTATTTTCGCGCGGCGGCAGAAGCTCATTGCCCGGCGGGGCAAGCTTTGGGTCTTCGCTACGTGCTGCTGAAAGAGCAGGACGCCACGCACCGCCTACTGGTCACCGGCCACATGGGCGGCAAGGACCTGCTCAGCACCATGTCCCCGCAGCAGGGCAGTATGGTGCTCGCCGCCACAGTCGCCAACACGCCAGGTGCGGCTGACGGCACCCACGCGCAGTCCACCAATGCCGATCGCGCCGGCCGCTGGTCCACCCTGCGCAGCTATTTCAGCTTGGGCATGCACCACCTGCTGGAAGGCTACGACCACCTGGCGTTCCTGCTGGCGCTGGTGCTACCGCTGCAACTAAGCCTGCGCCGCCCAAAACCGGGCCTTCTCAGCGCCGGGCACACCGGCACTGCCGTGAACGCTACGCATGCGGATAACGTCACTAACGCCATCAAAGCGGACCACTGGCGCGCCAACTGGCTGGCGCTGCTGCGCACCGTCACAGCCTTTACCGTGGGCCATTCCATCACGCTGATACTGGCCACCCTTGGCTTTACCCAGGCATCGCCCCTATGGGTAGAACCCGCCATTGCTGCGTCTATCGCGGTCACCGCGCTGCTCAACATTTACCCGGTCAAAGGCGTGCGCTTTGACGTGCTGGCTCTTTTGTTTGGCCTGATCCATGGCTACGGCTTTGCTGGCCTGTTAATAGAGGCAGCCGCGCCCAGCGGTTTACTGCCATGGGCGCTCACCGGCTTCAATGTGGGCGTAGAAGCCGGCCAGCTCACCGCCGTACTCGGCTGGGTGCTGGTATCACAAGCGCTGGTAGGCAAGGCCTGGTACCCCCGCGTCGTAGTGCGCGGCGGCTCGGTTGTGCTGCTGCTGCTCGCGGCCGGGTGGTTCTGGCAACGGGTGAGCTGATCCAGGCGGGCTGCTTCGTTGGGTTGGGTTGGGTTGGGTTGGGTTGGGTTGGGTTGGGTTGGTTGGTTGGTTGGGAGGCTGCCATCGCTCGGCGCGCGTGACTTACTCCCTCTCCCTCTGAGGGCAGCGCGCTTGATCCGCGCGCAGGCGCTACCAAACCGACCACCCAGCTATCTGGCTATCTGGCTGTGCGAACCCCGCCTCCCCATCCCCTGTGTCTGCGCCGAGGAGCGCAGGCGCTGGCGGACAAGGGCTTGCGATTGTTTAAGCACCGCAGGTGCGAGTTCGCGCGAGACCCGCCAGTGCCGAGCACCGCAGGTTGCCCCGCGCACCGCGCGGGGTCACAGACAATGGGGTCGCCCTTTTTTGGTCACTTTTTTTTCGGCGAAGCGAAAGAAAGTGACTGCGCTGCTGGGCGCACACCCCGGCACCCGGCCTGTGAAAAGGGCACGCACTGATCGGTGTCCGTGCCCTCACCCTCTCCCAGCGGGAGACGGCGTAAGTTGTGGTGGTCTAATTTAAAAAGATACAACGATAGGTCGTCAAAACTGTGTAGTTTCTCAACAAGTTGTTCCCCTCAAAGCCAAGGCGAGTAATGGGAGGGCGATGCGACGTAGCCGAGTGTGGCCGATGAAAGTTGTAGTGATACATCCAAGGCTGCAGCTCTCGGTCCCGGTGCTCTGAGCTGGGGTAGATAAAAGCGTAAGCCCACTCTCTGAGCAGCGTCTGAATGAAGCGCTCTGCCTTGCCGTTG
>JBBSUJ010000038.1:0-28395 GCA_038235025.1 Burkholderiales bacterium | reverse complement strand
ATGTGATAGTGCGGATCGGAATGGGCCGCAAGGCGTCTTTTTGCAGCTAATAGCCGTGCTATTGGCAAAAAAAGCAACGAAGCGGACCGCCCGAGACCGCGCCATCACAACCCGCAGGGAGTTATGCAGGATGTCCCTAGGCAAGCCCGGGAGAGCGAGAGACCCAGCCTCAGAGCATCGACAATAAACGACGGCTTTGTCACCCTTTGCTGCGCCGACGCTCAAGCCACGCAATGATTTCGCCCATGATGCCGCGGCGAAACGCGAGCACACAGATCACAAAGATCAACCCGGTGACCATCGTGACCGACTCGCCCAAGGTGTTGAACCAGTCGATACGCGTTAAGTCCGCCAGAAGATGACCCACCTCGCCCAACTTGTTCTCTAGCAACACAACTACGGCCGAGCCGATCAGCGGGCCCGAGAGCGTTCCCAGTCCGCCAACCAGCGTCATCAGCACCACATGGCCTGAGGACGTCCAGTGCACATCACTTAACGTGGCAAAACCCATCACCAGCGTTTTAAGCGAGCCCGCCAACCCTGACAGTGCGGCTGACAGCACAAATGCCAGCAGCTTGAATCGGTTGGTGTCGTATCCCAACGACGTGGCACGCGGCTCGTTTTCCTTGATCGCCATGAGCACTTGCCCGAAAGGTGAATGCACGGTGCGCACGATGAGCAGAAACGCAGCCACCACAATCACCAACACCACGTAGTACAGGGTGAGGTCGTCGGACAGGTCCACCAACCCAAACAGCTTGCCGCGCGGCACCGACTGCAGGCCATCTTCCCCGCCGGTAAACGGCGCCTGCAAGGCCACGAAATACAGCATTTGCGCCAGCGCCAGCGTGATCATGGTGGAATAAATGCCGGTGCGCCGAATCGCAAAAAAACCCACGATCAAACCGAGCAAAGCACCCGCCCCGGTGCCCAGCAGCAGGCCCAGCTCGGGCGTGAAGCCCCACTCCTTGATTACATGGCCGGTAACGTAAGCGGCACCGCCCAAAAATGCAGCGTGGCCAAAAGACAACATGCCGGTGTAGCCCAACAGCAAGTTAAACGCGGCGGCAAACAATGCGAAGCACATCAGCTTCATCACGAAGACGGGGTAAGCACCTGCAAACGGCGCTACCAGCAGCGCCAGCAGCAGCAGGCTGTAGCCAACGACGGTAAGAGTCTTGATATTCATGTCAGGGGCCCCGTCAATGTTCTTTGCCGAACAGTCCGGCGGGGCGAATCAGCAGCACGATCACCATGATCGCAAACACGACCGTAGACGATGCTTCAGGATAAAAAACCTTGGTGAAACCCTCGATCACACCCAGGCCCAGTCCGGTCAGGATAGCCCCCATGATGGAGCCCATACCCCCAATCACCACCACGGCAAAAACCACAATGATGAGGTTCTGCCCCATCAGCGGGGAGACTTGATATATCGGTGCAGCAAGCACTCCCGCAAAGGCGGCTAATGCGGCACCAAAGGCATAAGTCAGCGTGACCATGACGGGCACGTTCACACCGAAAGCTTCTACCAGGCGGGGGTTCTCGGTGCCGGCACGCAGATAGGCACCAAGCTTGGTTTTTTCAATCACGAACCAGGTTCCCAGGCACACCACCAACGATGCGACCACCACCCATGCGCGGTAGTTAGGCATGAACATGAAGCCCAGGTTGGTGCCTCCCGACAGCAGGTCGGGCGTGTCATATCGCAGGCCAGACACACCGTACGCGGAGCGGAACACGCCTTCGATCAACAGCGTGAGGCCGAGCGTGAGCAGCAGGCCATACAAATGGTCGAGCTTGTAGATCCAGCGCAGCAGCAGCCGCTCGATCAGCACCCCAAAAACCCCCACGACCAGCGGTGCTGCAACCAGCATTACCCAGTAGTTGATGTTCAGGTACCGCATTCCCATCCAGGTGATGATTGCCCCCATCATGAACAGCGCGCCATGCGCAAAGTTAATCACGTTGAGCAGGCCAAAAATCACCGCCAGCCCAAGGCTCAAAATGGCGTAAAACGAGCCGTTCACCAACCCCAGAAGGAGCTGGCTGAGCAAGCCGGGCAGTGAGACACCGAAGAGTTCCATGGGCAGCAAAGCGATGCAGCGCGGCTGTGCGCTGGCGTTGAAAATGTAGACCGAGCATTGCAGCGGCCGCAGGGCGTGGCCTCGCTGGGAGGCCTACTTAGGCAACGTCTTGGAGCGACGCTCCTAAGCGGGGTGTTTCAGCCAATCACTTCCACAGAGCGCATTTGCTGTTTTCTTTGGACGTGAAAACGGAATCGCCAGGCAGCGTCTTGACGATCTTCAGGTAATCCCAAGGCTTCTTGGATTCCTCAGTGGTTTTGGCTTCTACCAAATACATATCGTGCACCATCCGGCCGTCGGGACGGACCACGCCGTTCTTGGCGTAGAAGTCGTTGATGGGCGTCTTTTGATGTACTCCATAACCTTGTCGGCATCGGTGCTTTTTACAGCGTCCACAGCCTTGAGGTAAGTCATGGTGGCCGAGTAGTCAGCCGCTTGCACATCGGTCGGCATGCGGTCCATTTTGGCGAAGTACTTGTCAGCAAACTTGCGCGTCTCGTCGTCCCGATCCCAGTAGAAGCTGGTGGTGTGCAACAAACCCGCCGTGTTCTTCAAGCCCAAGCTGTGAATGTCGCTCAGGAACACCAGCAGGCCGGCGACCTTCATGGTCTTGTCGATACCAAATTCCTTGGCAGCCTTGACCGCGTTGATGGTGTCACCGCCCGCATTGGCCAAGCCCAGCACCTGCGCCTGGGAGTTTTGCGCCTGAAGCAGGAACGACGAAAAATCCGACGCGTTAAGCGGGTGACGCACCGCGCCCGCGACCTTGCCACCTTTGGCCTCTACCACCGTGCTGGTGTCTTTTTCAAGCGCATGACCAAACGCGTAATCCGCCGTCAGAAAGAACCAACTCTTGCCGCCGTTGTCCACCACGGCGCCGCCCGTGCCGTTGGCAAGCGCTACGGTGTCATAGGCGTAGTGAATGGTATAAGGCGTGCAGGCTTCGTTGGTCAGAGCGCTGGAACCCGCGCCGTTGTTGATGTAGACGCGCTTTTTCTCTTCCGCCACCTTGGCTGTGGCCAGTGCGGTGCCCGAATTGGTGCCGCCGAAGATCATGGTGGCACCGTCGGTGTCAATCCACTCGCGCGCCTTGGTGGCTGCGATATCCGCTTTGTTCTGGTGGTCGGCAGTGAGCAGCGTGATGGGCTGCCCAAGCGCCTTGCCGCCGAAGTCGTCAATTGCCATCTGAATTGCAGCGGCGCCGCCCTTGCCTTCTACGTCCGAGTACAGGCTGGACATGTCGGTGATAAACCCGATAGTGACCTTGTTGGCCGCGTCGGTTGGCGCCGCAGCAGCATCGGCCGCTGGCGCGGCAGACGTACCAGGCGCAGCGTCAGGCGCAGGCGCCGTGGCTGATGCGGGCGCTACAGCCGGCGCTGGCTCCTCTTTCTTGCCGCAAGCCGCGAGTACGGCCAGGCTCAGCAAGGAAGGAATCAAAATTAAATTTTTCATATTTGTGCTTTTCACGTTGGTGTCTCCTGTTGAAATTTATGGTTGTTGGACGGATGAAAGAAGTGGAAAACGCTGGGGTGGCCAAGCTCGGTTAAAGCACCGGTCAGACACCCAGAAGCTGGGTAAGCACTGGCATTTTTTCCTGCAACTGCTTTGCCTCAAAAGCCTCAACGATGCGGCCATGCTCCATGACATAGAACCGGTCGGCCAATGGTGCGGCAAAGCGGAAATTTTGCTCAACCATCACCACGGTGTAGCCCTTGGCGCGCAGCATCGTGATCATGCGCGCAAGCGCCTGCACGATTACCGGTGCCAGGCCCTCAGAGATTTCATCAAGCAACAACAGCTTGGCCCCAGTGCGCAGGATGCGTGCTACCGAGAGCATCTGTTGCTCACCACCCGAAAGGCGCGTGCCCTGGCTATGGCGTCGCTCGGCCAAATTAGGGAAAAGCTCGTAAATTTCTTCGACCGACATGCCGGGCGTACCGGACTCGAGCACTGGCGGCAAAAGCAGGTTTTCTTCGCAGCTCAAACTGGCGAAAATTCCGCGCTCTTCCGGGCAGTAGCCCACGCCCAAGTGCGCGATGCGGTGCGTGGCCATGTCAACGGTTTCGTGGCCGGCGATCTTGACCGAGCCCTTGCGCGAGCCCGTCAAGCCCATTATGGCGCGCAGGGTAGTCGTGCGGCCGGCACCATTGCGTCCCAGCAAGGTAACCACCTCACCGGGCCGAACAAAAAGATCCACGCCATGCAGCACGTGTGATTCGCCGTACCAGGCCTGAAGACCCGAGATATCCAGAGCGGCTGCCGTCGTAGGAGGCTGTGCAAGGGGGGCAGCGGTCGGAGCAGTCGCGGCGGCGTTCATCTCAATGCGCTCCCTGTAGCTGGGCATCCGCGCTGCCCATGTACGCTTCCATGACTTGCGGGTTCACCGACACTTCCTCGTACGGACCTTCTGCCAACACAGCTCCGCGTTGAAGCACTGTGATGCGGTCGGCAATGGTCGAGACGACTTTCATGTTGTGCTCCACCATGAGAATAGTGCGACCCGCTGAGACCTTGCGAATCAGGTCGGTCACCCGGTCCACATCCTCATGCCCCATGCCTTGAGTGGGCTCGTCTAGCAGCATCAATTCGGGCTCCATTGCCAATGTTGTGGCGATTTCCAGTGCGCGCTTGCGACCGTATGGCAGATTTACCGTGACCTCGTCGGCGAGATCAGCCAGGCCCACTTCGGTCAGCAACTGCATGGCTCGATCATCAAGCTGGTGCAGCGACCGCTCGCTGCGCCAAAAGTGAAAGGCAGTGCCCAAACGGCGCTGCAGACCCACGCGCACGTTTTCCATCAGCGTGAGGTGGGGAAACACCGCCGAAATTTGAAACGAACGAATCACACCGCGCCTGGCAATCTGGGCCGGCTGCTCGCGCGTGATGTCGGCACCGTTGAATCGGATGCTTCCTGAAGTGGGCGACAGGAATTTGGTCAGCAAGTTGAAGCAAGTGGTCTTGCCTGCGCCGTTTGGACCAATGAGAGCGTGTATGGTGTGGCGCTGAACGTTCAGGGTCACGTCGTCCACCGCCGTGAATCCCTTGAATTCTTTAGTCAGGTTTCGGGTCTCAAGAATGAAGTCGCTCATTGCGCCGTGGGTGCTCTCAGTGGATGATTAGGATGCGTCAGGCCGTGGCATCGCGCGGCGGGTGACGCCACACGAGCAGCCATACTAAGCCCCGCACCAGCTCAGGGCACTGGGGCTAACGCGTATGTAAAACTGCCTACAGTGGTGCACGCCAGCACCAATCGGCGGCGCGCTTGCGGGGACATTCCCATCTGCGTCGGTTCACATCGTGCGCTTCGGCACAGGCCCTACACTGCAGCGCCATGCCGTCAACCTCCACGTCAAAACCTGCGCCAGGCGCGCCGCGGTCACTCTCGGGTCTGACGCCGTTCCTCGTACCCTACCGTGTTCGTATTGCGCTGGCATTGGGTTTTTTGACCTTGGCGGCCATTGCCACGCTGGCGTTTCCCGTCGCCTTGCGCACCTTGATTGACGGTGGGCTGGGCTCAGCGGACGCTGGCAGCGCATCCGCACTGGCGCTGCGCGGGCACTTCCTCGCCTTGTTCGGCGTTGCAGTAGTGTTAGGCCTGGCTTCCGCATCACGCTTTTACATGGTCAGCTGGCTGGGCGAGCGGGTCACCGCAGACCTGCGCAACGCCGTGTATGCGCACGTACTGAAGCAAAGCCCGGAGTTCTACGAAACGACACAAAGCGGTGAAGTGCTTTCGCGCTTGACAACCGACACGACGCTGGTGCAAACCGTCGTGGGATCGTCTCTTTCGATGGGACTGCGCAACGCGGTTGTAGGCTTGGGCGCGATCATCATGCTGGTGTGGACGAACCCGCGCATCATGGCCGTGGTGGTGATGATGCTGGTCGTGGTTGTGCTGCCTGCGGTATGGATCGGGCGACGGGTACGCAAATTTTCCCGCGCCAGCCAAGACCGCATAGCCGATTCAAGCGCCATTGCAGCAGAAGTCCTCAATGCGGTGCCAGTGGTGCAAAGCTTCAACGCCGAGGCGCTCGAATCGACCCGCTTCGATGACGCGACCCAACGCGCGTTTGAAACAGCGGTAAGCCGCTCCCGTGCTCGCGCCCTGCTGGTGGCATTCATCATCATCGCCAACGCTGCGCTTTTGTTGTGGGGGTTGTTCCAAGGCACGCAGGCTGTACTAGCAGGTACCATGACCGCCGGGCACCTGGGCCAGACGGTCTTGTATGTGGGCCTGCTGGCAGGCGCTGCTGCGGTGCTGGGCGAGGTCTACGGCGATCTGTTGCGCGCGGCAGGCGCTACAGAAAGGCTGATGGAACTGCTGGCGAGCCGGTCGCCCGTGGAGTCGCCAGTACATCCACGCACGCTTCCAAGCGGCGATCAGGGCATCGAGGTGTGTTTCCACAAGGTGCACTTTCACTACCCGTCGCGCCCCAACCATGCCGCTCTGGTTGATTTTTCACTGACCCTCGCCCGTGGTGAAACCGTTGCGCTTGTCGGCGCTAGCGGAGCGGGAAAAACCACTGTATTTCAGTTGTTGCAGCGCTTCTACGATGTGGACGCCGGCGCTGGCAGCGTGCGCTTGGCCGACATTGACGTTCGCGAGCTGGCACTGGCTGATGTGCGTGGACATATCGGCACGGTGCCGCAAGATGCCGTGATATTTTCGGCTTCGGCGTTGGATAACATTCGCTATGGTCGGCCGGACGCAAGCGACGAGGAAGTTCGCACCGCCTCCCGCAACGCCTTTGCACATGACTTTCTGAGCGCCCTGCCCGAAGGCTACAACACGTTTTTGGGTGAGCGCGGTGTGCGACTGTCAGGGGGCCAGCGACAGCGCATCGCCATCGCCCGCGCAATGTTGAGGAACGCTCCCCTTCTGCTCTTGGACGAAGCCACCAGCGCGTTAGATGCCGAGAGCGAACGCATGGTGCAGGCTGCGCTTGACTCCGCCCTTCACAGCGGTGCGGGCCAGCGCACCACTTTGGTCATCGCACACCGGCTGGCCACCGTGCAAAACGCAGACCGCATCGTGGTTATGGAACACGGGCGCGTTATTGAACAAGGCACGCACCGCGAACTGCTTGAAAAAGGGAGCGCATACGCGCGCCTGGCGGCGTTGCAGTTCACAGTCTAAATATTTGCAAAAAAAGCCTCTATCGCACGTCGAAACAGGGTCTTTAGCTATTATTTTTGCAAAGCTCGCATCGAGCTGCAAACCATCGCTCTGGGCGACTCCTGCACAAGGTACGCCTTGAACATCAATGCAACCTGTGCCCTTGTTCCATTTGCAGTGGAACCACCGGGTGTACCAACGCACCCGGTGATAGATGCCCATTTTCTTAGCCGCGCTTACCTGAACTCAATGATGCGGTTCGCACAGGAACGGAGGCACACCCAGCACACCTATCCCCTCGTCCCGGAGTTCTTGCGCCTGCTGCGCGGTGGCCACGCCGCGAATGGGGCGCTCCGGCAGCTCGCCATCGTGCATGGCGCGCGCTTCCGCCGTAAACCTCTCGCCCACGTTTTCGGTGCTGGCCACCCACGCACGTGCTTGCTTCAGCAAGTGCCCTGCCACGTTTGGGAAACTCGCTATGGCCGCTTCGCTATTGGACGCCAGCAGTGTGCGCTCGTCAGGGCTGTCGCCAGGCCTGAATGCACCTAAGTTCAGACGCGGGGCACTGAGAAGCTTACGAACTTCAGCGGTACCGCAAACCGGGCACTCCAGAACGCCATCCGTACGCTGCTGGTGAAAGGTCTGCTCGTCCGCAAACCATCCCTCAAATACATGATCCCGCTCGCATTGAAGATCCAGGACTTTCATCTCACGATGCATCTCGAGCGACGGCGCGGGCGCCGTCAGACACGACGGCGCAGCAGGTAGCAGTAGACAAAGCCGGGAAATGCCAACGTAATAAAGAGCGCACCCGTCGTGGCATAAAACTCCCAGGTCTGCGGCGCGATCTGGCCAATTTGTCGCTCGAGCAGCAGGCCCGCACCGCCCACCAAAAGATACATCACTAGCAGTTCAGCAAACCGAAAAACTAACGGTTTGTGCGGTTGCACGCGCGAACCTACGCTGAAAATGCGGTGATTGGCAAAGGGAACATTGGCCGCCGCACAGGCCAAAAGGATGACAAGCCACACGGCCCCCGTTTGTCCCACTGTGAACTAGGATGACAGGGAGCGAATGATGGCGTCCGCGCAAAGTGCCATCAACCCCCCTGGCAATATGCCCAATACCAACAGCAGCGCACCGTTGAGCACCAGCACAATTCGCACATCCGCTGGCGCCGTGATCGGAGCCGTCTGGACGGGCGCATCGAAATACATCACCTTAACGACACGCAGGTAGTAAAAGGCACCTACCAGCGACATCATCACGGCAAACACTGCCAGCGCAATGTAAGCGGCCTCACCGGAAGAAATCAGCGCCTGCAAAACTGCCAGCTTGGCATAGAAACCAACCAGTGGCGGAATGCCCGCCATGGAAAACAAACAAACCGCCAAGATACCAGCGTACAACGGGCTGCGCTGGTTCAAGCCCGCCAAATCGGTAATGTCTTCGCTCTCGAAACCCGAACGCGCTAGCGACAGCATTACGCCAAATGTGGCCAGCGTGGTTAGCACGTACGTTATGACATAAAACATCGAGGCGCTGTATGCAGCCTGAACGGTGCTCGCCTCCACGTTCCCGTTAATGACGCCAGACATTAAGCCGAGCAGCACGAAGCCCATCTGAGAAATAGTCGAATACGCCAGCATTCGTTTCAAGTTGGTCTGCGCAATAGCAGCTAGGTTGCCAACCAACAAAGAGCCAATGGCCAGCACGGCCAGCATTTGCTGCCAATCAATCGCAAGCGGTAGCAAGCCATCCACCAGCAAGCGCATGATGATGGCAAAAGCTGCCAACTTAGGGGCACCCGCCACCAACAGGGTGACCACGGTGGGAGCACCTTGATAAACGTCTGGCACCCACATGTGGAAAGGCACTGCGCCGAGCTTGAAAGCCAAGCCCGCCACAATGAATACCAAGCCGAAAACCAGCACCTGGTGGCGAATTTGCCCAGCATTCACGGCCTTGAACACCTCGCCCACATCAAGGGAGCCAGTAGCGCCATAGATCATAGACAGGCCGTACAACAGGAAGCCACTCGCCATAGCGCCGAGCACGAAGTATTTCATTGCCGCCTCGCTAGCCGTCGCGTTATCGCGGCGCAGCGCTACCAATGCGTAGCTCGACAGAGTGAGTAGCTCAAGGCCCAAATACATCACGAGGAAGTGATTTCCACCGATCATGAAAAACATGCCCAGCAACGAGAAAAGGCTGAGCGTGAACAGCTCGCCACCGCGCAGCATGCCGCGGTCTCCCGCGTACGGTCGGCCATAAACCAGCGTAACGGCAATCGCGACCGCGGCAAAGCACTTGAGCCAGTTGCCCATCGCGTCACTCACGACCATGTTGCCAAAGCCGTAAAACGTATTCCCGCTACGGGCATACACGGCTTGCAAAACAGCAATCACTACAAGCGTTAGCAGGGTAAGCACATAAGTGCCGGTGCGTCGGGGGCTGTCGATAAAGAGGTCGACTAGCGCGATTACGCAAGCCATGACCAGCAGCACGATCTCTGGATATATGGCTAACCAGCTGATGTTGTCAATCATCGAAGTACTCACGTTTCAACGGGTTCAGTTCAGCTTGGACAGCGCAACGTGCGCCAGCAGCTTTGCGACCGAAGCATCGGTGACGTTCGTCACAGGCTGCGGATAAAGGCCCATGGCCAAAATAGCGACGCCCAAAAGCGCCAGCACGAAGAATTCACGGCGATCGATATCCAGGAGCGCCCGAACATTGTCATTGCCAGTGGGCCCCAGGTAAACACGCTTGAACATCCACAAGCTGTAGGCAGCGCCCCATATCAAAGCGCTTGCTGCGGCCACGCCCACCCAGAAGTTGGCCTTGACGGCCGCGAGAATCACCATCCACTCGCCCACAAAACCCGCTGTGCCTGGAAGACCACAATTGGCCATGGTGAACAACAGTGCAAAAGCAGCGAAGTTGGGCATGGTGTTGACAACACCGCCATAGTCTGCGATATCGCGGGAATGCATACGGTCGTACAGCACGCCGATAGACAGAAACATGCCGGCCGACACAAACCCGTGAGCAATCATCTGAACGATGCCCCCGGAAACACCGAGATCATTGAAGACAAAGAAGCCCAAGGTCACAAATCCCATGTGCGCCACCGATGAGTAGGCGACCAACTTCTTCATGTCCGTCTGCACCATGGCCACCAAACCGACGTAGATCACGGCAACCAGAGAAAGCGCAATCATCAACCACGCCCACTCGCGAGACGCGTCGGGAGCGATTGGCAAAGAAAAACGCAAAAAGCCATAAGCCCCAAGCTTCAGCATAATGGCGGCAAGCACCGCAGAGCCGCCCGTAGGTGCTTCAACGTGAACGTCCGGCAACCAGGTATGCAAAGGCCACATAGGCACTTTCACGGCAAACGCTGCGAAGAACGCAAAGAACAGCACCGTCTGAGCCCGCGCACCCAGCGGCAATGCATGCCATGTCGCAATATCGAAGCTGCCACCTGCCTCGTTATAAAGGTACAGCAGGGCGATCAACATCAACAGCGAGCCCATGAGCGTGTAGAGGAAGAACTTAAATGCTGCGTAAATTTTTCGCGGCCCACCCCAGATCCCAATAATGAGGTACATAGGGATCAAAGTGGCTTCGAAAAACACGTAGAACAACATGCCGTCGAGCGCGGAAAAAACGCCGATCATGAGACCTGAGAGAATCAGGAAAGCACTCATGTACTGGTTCACACGGGTGGTGATTGAGCGCCAAGAAGCGATCACAACTATCACCGTGATAAACGCAGTAAGCGGTACGAACCAGAGCGAAATTCCATCAACACCCAGGTGATAGAAAATATTGAAGCTTTCGATCCAGGACGCCTTCTCGACAAACTGAATGTCCGCGGTGCTCGGCACGAATCCAGTCATCAAAGGGAACGTGACCGCCAGCCCTGCCAGGGAGCCGACCAGCGCTGTCCACCGCACCGCCCCGGCATGGTCGTCACGTCGAAAAAACAGCAGCACTAAGCCAAACGCAATGGGCGTCCAGACCGCAAGACTCAACAAACCCATTTTTCTTCTTCCCTTATCTTTTGAGCCACACGAAATACGTCATGAATACAAAAATACCCAAAATCATGACCAGCGCGTAGTGGAAGACATAACCGGTCTGCAGACGTCGCACCAGCCCAGACACCCATCCCACGAGCTTCCAAGAGCCATTGACCAGTGCCCCGTCAATAACTGCTTGATCTCCGCCCTTCCAAAACGCCACGCCCAAAACCCGCGCGCCACGCGCAAGAAGGTTCTCGTTGATCCAGTCGAGGTAATACTTGTTTTCCATAAAAATGTACACAGGATGAAAAATGCGTTTAATTGATGCCGGCATTGCTGGATTCACCATGTACATGTAATACGAGGAAGCAACCCCCGCAAGCGCTAACCAGAAGGGCAAAGCCGTCAAGCCGTGCAGCACCATTGCAATAGGTCCATGAAAGTTCTCTGCAAGCTCACTCGTAGCCGGGTGACTCGCGACATTGACAAAAATTACGTTTTCAAAGAAATCGCCGAATAACATCGGGCCAATGGTGAGAAAACCAATGACGACTGACGGAATCGCAAGCAACACCAGTGGCACGGTGACAACCCAGGGAGACTCATGCGGCTTCGAGTCGTGATTGTCATGGCCGTGCGCATCATCGTCGTGGTGTGCATCGGGGTTTTGGTCGTAACGCTCCTTACCGTGGAATACCAAAAAGTACAAACGAAACGAATAAAAAGCAGTCACAAACACACCAGCCATCACAGCAAAGTGCGCAAACCCGGCAGCTGGCAGCGTACTCGCGTGCACCGCTTCAATAATGCTGTCTTTTGAGTAAAAACCAGAAAATAGCGGCATTCCGATAAGAGCCAGAGAGCCCAGTAAAAAAGTAATCCAAGTGACCGGCATATATTTTCGCACAGCCCCCATCCAACGAATGTCCTGGTTGTGATGCAGTCCCATAATGACCGAGCCCGCGGCCAGAAAAAGCAGCGCTTTAAAGAAGGCATGCGTCATCAAGTGAAATACGGCCACAGAATATGCTGAAGCCCCTAATGCCACAGTCATGTATCCCAACTGCGAAAGTGTTGAATAAGCAATAACCCGTTTAATATCGTTTTGAATAATCCCCAAAAATCCCATGAAAAGCGCGGTGATCGCACCGATTACGAGAATAAAGTTGAGCGCAGTATCGGATAACTCGAATAGCGGCGACATACGTGTGACCATGAAAATACCTGCTGTAACCATGGTGGCAGCATGAATCAAAGCGGAAATAGGCGTCGGTCCCTCCATGGAATCAGGTAGCCAGACGTGCAACGGAAACTGCGCACTTTTCCCCATCGCACCGATAAAAAGGCAGATACAGATTACGGTAATTAACATCCAGCTGGTACCAGGAAGCGACACGCTTTGCAACTCGCCAGCCTTAGCAAAAATTTCGCTGTAATTCAAAGTCCCGGTGTACGCAGCGATCAGAGCAATGCCCAGGATGAACCCGAAGTCACCAACACGATTCACCAAAAATGCCTTCATGTTGGCGAATATCGCAGAAGGTTTATTAAACCAGAACCCTATCAACAAATATGAAACTAGACCAACTGCCTCCCAACCGAAAAACAGCTGCAGCAAATTGTTGCTCATCACCAGCATGAGCATTGAGAACGTAAAGAGAGAGATATAGGCAAAGAAACGGTTGTATCCAGCATCCTCTTTCATATAGCCCACGGTGTAGAGGTGCACCATCAGCGAAACGAACGTCACGACGCACATCATCATTGCCGTCAAGCTATCAATCAGAAAGCCCACTTCCATCTTCAGTCCGCCAACTACCATCCAGGTGTAAAGGGTATCGTTGAAGTACGCGCCATCCAAGGCGACGCTTTTTAGCGTACTAGCTGAAACAACAAAAGCAATGAGCACGCCGAGAATCGTGATGGTATGGCTCGCACGCCGACCGATCAGTTTGCCGCCGAAAGTGGTACCGAGGACGCCGGCCAGCAAAGCACCCGCGAGCGGGGCCAACGGAGCTATCAGCAACGTCGAAGCAGAAAGTGTTTGACTCATTGTGGGGAACCTTGGCGTTTTCGTGCCTTAACCCCGAAGGGTGTCAAGCGTGTCCGCATTGATGTTGGACTTGTTGCGGAACAAAAGCACCAAAATGGCAAGACCAATAGCAGACTCAGCGGCCGCTACAGTCAAGATAAAGAACACGAATACTTGGCCGTGCATATCTCCAAGGTAGTGCGAGAACGCAACAAAATTCATGTTCACAGCGAGCAACATAAGCTCGACCGCCATCAAAAGTACGATGAGGTTTTTGCGGTTCAGAAATATTCCGATTACCGCCAATGCAAACAGCATGGCACCTAGCGAAAGAAAATGGCCCAGCGTCAACGACATGCCGTACCTCCTGGCGCAGTAGCGTCCTTGAGAGTCTCAGATAGAGCTGGCTCTTGAACGGTAGGTGCAACTTTCACGATTCTCAAGCGGTCCTCAGGCCGAACTCGCACTTGAATCGAAGGGCTGATAGTTTTGGTATCTTTTCGCTGGCGCAAAGTGAGGGCAATTGCGGCGATCATGGCGACCAACAAAATGACCGCAGCAATTTCCACTGGTAATAAATACTCTGTGTACATCAGCTGGCCCAGAGCACGTGCGTTAGAAAATGCCAAAGCATTACCCGCACCATCTACCCCCATCGCCATCGCCTTGGGCTCTTCCATACCTCGAAATCCGGTCATCAACACCACCGCCATCTCGATTGCGATCACGCCTCCGAGCAAGGCGGCAAGCGGAAAGTGCTTCCAAAACCCTTTTCGTAAGCCTGAGGTATCAATGTCGAGCATCATCACCACGAACAGAAATAACACCATTACTGCGCCGAGATAAACAAGCACCAAAACAATGGCGAGAAACTCTGCATTCAGCAGGAGCCACAAACCCGAAGCCTGCGAAAAAGCGAGCATAAGGTGCAGAACGGCGTGTACCGGATTGCGGGCAGTGATGACTCGGAATGCTGCATACAGCAGCACAACCGAAAAAAGATAGAAAAAACCAGTCTTGGCGTCCATGTATCGCTTCTTTTTGAGGTTTCGTGTGTAAGCCTACCCCGGTCAACGGTAGGGCGCGTCCGCGGCCCTGGCAGCCGAAATCTCAGCTTCATAGCGATCGCCTACAGCGAGCAACATATCTTTGGTGAAATACAGATCACCCCGTTTCTCGCCGTGGTACTCCAGTATGTGCGTCTCAACGATGGAGTCGACTGGACAGCTTTCTTCGCAAAAACCGCAAAAAATGCATTTGGTTAAATCAATGTCGTAACGAGACGTACGGCGCGAGCCGTCGTCCCTTACTTCAGACTCAATCGTAATCGCCACTGCGGGACATACGGCCTCACACAGCTTGCAGGCAATACAACGCTCTTCGCCGTTTTCATACCGGCGCAACGCATGTAGCCCACGAAAACGTGGGGAAAGTGGTGTTTTTTCCTCAGGAAAAAGTACAGTAACCTTGCGCCTAAAGGCGTAACGTCCAGTCAATGTCATACCTTTCAAAAGCTCTACCAATAAAAAGCTCTTGAAAAAATCTTTGAGGGAAAAAGATGCAGCAGCAAAGGCGGCCATAGGTGTCTCCGTTTATTTCCAGATGTTCCAGGGCGAAAGCAGCCAGCCCGCGATCACCATTAGCCACACTAACGTGACCGGAATGAAAATCTTCCAGCCCAGACGCATGATTTGGTCGTAACGGAAGCGCGGGAACGTGGCGCGAATCCATATAAACATGGAGACCACTACGAATGTCTTGATACCCAGCCAGATCCAACCGGGGATAAAGTCTAATACAGCCAGTGGTGAGAGCCAGCCACCCAAAAACATGATCACAGCCAAGACCGAAATCAGCCACATACTTGCATATTCGGCAAGGAAGAAAACGGCAAATCCCATACCAGAATACTCGACCATGTGGCCTGCAACAATTTCAGCTTCCCCCTCGACAACGTCAAATGGGTGACGATTAGTCTCTGCAACACCCGATATTAGATACACGATAAAAATAGGGAATAGCGGCAGCCAGTTCCACGACAGAAACGCCAGGCCATTAGACGCCATGACACCAAGCCCCTGACCGAGCACAATTTCCGTCAGATTCATACTGCCGGACACCATAATTACGACCAGAAAGCAAAAGCTCATGGCAATTTCATAACTGACCATTTGCGCGGAGGCACGCATTGCACCCAGGAAAGCGTATTTAGAGTTGGAAGCCCAACCGGCTATGATTACGCCGTATACCTCAATAGAGGTAATTGCCATTATTAACAAAAGGCCAGCGTTAATATTAGTGAGTGCTAATTCGGGACCGAAGGGAATGGCGACCCAAGCAGCAAGGGCAGGCATGATCGCCATCACAGGCCCAAGGACAAACAGACCCTTTGACGCTGCCGTCGGCTGAATGATTTCTTTAGTTAATAGCTTCAGCGCATCCGCAATCGGCTGGAGCAGACCAAACGGACCGACCCGGTTAGGTCCATGACGCACCTGCATGAAACCAAGAAGCTTGCGCTCCCATAGAGTCAGATAAGCAACCGCCCCCATAAGCGGAAGCACAATGGCGACGATCTTGACAAAAATCCACAGCACAGGCCAAACAGCTGTCGCCCACCATCGCTGGTCGAGCAGATTAAGCCCCCCGTTGTAAACCGCATCAATCATGCCGGCGCTCCCAAGGACGAGAACAGTGCCGCCGATGAATTTTTCTGACCATCCGCCGTGGCTTGCAGCGCAGGCGCGCGACGAACCACAGAGTCCAGCATGTAGATAGTGGCAGTCACCGGCTCTGGGCCCGCCTCAGTATTGCGCAGCAATGAATCGGATATTGCCAAGCCACTGATATTGCTCAAAAGCATTTCTGGAACCCGCTCTACGGGCGTCTTCGATCCAGTGAGATGGTTCAGCACGTCATGCGAAGTTTCAAACTCCATACCCGCCACGCCCAACAAATTGGAGAGCACTCGGAGCACTTTCCACGCGGGGCGTGCCTCGCCGCGAGGACGTACTACGGCATGAAAGCTTTGCACTCGACCTTCGGCATTGACAAACGTGCCAGAAGTTTCCGTGTAGGGTGCAATTGGAAGCAGTACGTCACTAAAAGCCATATTGCTTTTGAACGGACTCAGTGTAACCACCATGTCGGCCGATGCCAGTGCAATTTCAGCCGAAGGACCTGCTGCACTGTCAAATGCCGGCTCAATATTCAGCAAAAGTATACCTTTGAGCCGCCCATCCAACATATCAGCAGCATGCAACCCGTCTTTCCCAGGGAGGGCACGCGCCCATTGCGCTCCCACGGTATTGGCCGCCTCAGTGAGGTAACCGACCGTGCAACCGGTAGCCTCGGAAATCCAGTTACATAATGCCAAAAGCGCTGATGCGTTAGGGTGGTGTGCGGCCGCATTACCCAACAAAATAGCTTTGTTTTCGCCCTTGAGCAATACCGCAGCCAGAAACAAGGCGTCTTCGCTGACACCTGAGGAAGCGGTAACTGGAACAGGCGAAGAAACTTGCATCGACTGTGCCACCGAATTAGCCACCTCACCGAGCAACCGAAGCCAATCTGAAGGCGGCAACGAACAATTACGTGCAAGGGGCATAGCACAGTCGAACGCTTGAGCATTCAATACCGCAACCGATGCACCCTTGCGAACGGCCTGGCGAATGCGCTGCGCGAACAAAGGATGATCCTTGCGCAGATTCGAGCCGATTACTAACGCACTGTCAAGCGTAGACAAGGAAGCAATAGATCGCCCCAGCCAACGAATGCCTGGCGATGTCATAAATTCAGCACTGCGCAGCCGGTAGTCAATGTTCGGGCATCCTATTCCGCGCATCATTTCAGCAGCTAAATGCAATTCTTCTAAAGTGCTGTGAGGGCTCACCAAGGCACCGATGCTATTAGCACCATGCTCTGCGTCAATATCCTGTAGTCCATTAGCTACGTATTCCAGCGCAGTCTGCCAGTCCACTTCTCGCCATTCCCCCCCTTGCTTGAGCATGGGGTGCTCTAGACGGTCTGGACCGTTTAAAGCCTCGTAGGAAAAGCGGTCGCGGTCTGCAATCCAGCACTCGTTTACCGCCTCATTTTCAAACGGTAAAACGCGCATTACCTGATGGTTTTTGACCTGAACAATCAGATTTGCACCAGTCGAGTCATGAGGACTCACAGACTTGCGGCGCGATAGTTCCCAAGTGCGTGCGCTATAGCGGAACGGTTTACTTGTCAGGGCACCTACCGGACAGATATCAATCATGTTGCCCGACAATTCGGAGTCGATCGTATTACCCACCACAGTGGTAATTTCAGAATGCTCACCGCGATGAATCATTCCAAGCTCCATAACGCCTGCGACTTCCTGGCCAAACCGGACACAACGAGTGCAGTGAATACAGCGGGTCATCTCCTCCATGGATATGAGAGGACCGACATTCTTGTGCAATACGACGCGTTTTTCCTCGGCAAAACGGGAAGCGGATGCGCCATAGCCCACTGCCAAATCTTGCAATTGGCATTCGCCTCCCTGATCGCAGATAGGGCAGTCGAGAGGGTGATTAATGAGAAGAAACTCCATCACAGACTTCTGTGCTTGAATCGCCTTCTCGCTCTTTGTTCGCACCACCATACCCTGTGTAACCGGTGTACAACACGCGGGCAACGGCTTAGGGGCTTTCTCTACGTCCACGAGACACATTCGACAGTTTGCCGCAATAGATAGCTTTTTGTGGTAACAAAAATGCGGAATGTACGTACCGGCCTTCTCGGCAGCGTGCATCACCATACTACCTTCCGCGATTTCTACTTTTTTTCCGTCGAGTTCTATTTCAACCATATGCTTTTCTCGCGATTAGGCAGAAGCCACGGGCTGTGAGGCTTTTTGTGAGATCATCGCTTCGAATTCCGGACGAAAGTGCTTAATCATGGCGCGCACTGGCATGGCAGCTGCATCACCCAATGCACAGATTGTGCGTCCCATAATATTCGCAGCAATTTCATCAAGCGCAACCATGTCAGTCGGACGCCCCTCTCCTCGGTGAATGCGGTCAACCATCCGCCATAACCAACCAGTACCTTCCCGGCACGGTGTGCACTGCCCACACGACTCATGCATATAAAAATACGACAGACGTTTGAGCGACTCAACCATACAGCGGCTGTCGTCCATGACTATGACGGCACCAGAACCCAACATAGATCCCGCTTTGGAAATAGAGTCGTAGTCCATCGTGCAATCCATCATGACGGAAGCCGGCAATACCGGCGACGAAGATCCGCCGGGAATCACCGCCTTGAGCGTGCGACCCTTGCGCACGCCACCGGCGAGCTCCAGTAGAGTGGCGAACGGCGTACCCATCGGAACCTCGTAATTGCCGGGCAACTCTACGTCGCCAGAAACCGAGTAAATTTTTGTGCCGCCATTGTTAGGTTTGCCACAGGCCAAGTACGCGGCGCCCCCATTGCGGATAATCCAAGGAACGGCCGCGAAAGTCTCGGTATTGTTGATCGTAGTTGGTTTGCCGTACAGACCAAAACTTGCGGGAAACGGCGGCTTAAAACGTGGCTGACCTTTTTTCCCCTCTAGCGACTCCAACAAGGCCGTTTCTTCTCCGCAAATATAGGCGCCGAAACCGTGATGAGCATGAAGTTGGAAACTGAACGAACTCCCCAGCAGCCGTTCGCCCAAATACCCGGCAGCGCGCGCCTCGTCTAAGGCCACTTCGAAACGTTCGTACTCGCGAAAAATTTCACCGTGGATGTAGTTGTAACCTACGCTGATGCCCATGGCGTACGCGGCAATGATCATGCCCTCGATGACGCTATGTGGATTAAACATCAGGATATCGCGGTCCTTGCAGGTTCCCGGCTCTCCCTCATCAGAATTACAGACCAAGTATTTTTGCCCTGGAAACTGCCGGGGCATAAAACTCCATTTGAGCCCCGTCGGAAAACCAGCCCCCCCACGACCGCGCAGACCAGACTCTTTCATCGTGGCGATGATCTGATCCTGCGTCATTGGGGACTGCCCATCTACACCCAAAATACGGCGCACAGCATCGTAACCGCCGCGTTTCACGTACGCGTCAAGGCTCCAATTGTTTCCATCAAGGCCTGCATAAATCTGCGGTTCAATATGTCGGCCATGGAAACAGGTTTCGACGCCAGCAGCATGAAATTGCGATAAAACCTGGTCGGATCTCATGATTTCCCCTCCGTAGCACGCAGATTTTCGATTAGCTGGTCTAGCTTTTCATCTGACATGAAACTGCACATTGAACGGTCATTTACCAACATAACCGGAGCGTCGGCGCATGCACCGAGACACTCAGATTGCTGTAGCGTGAACATACCGTCACCGGTAGTGCCACCCATGGGAATACCAATTTTTCGCTCAATATACGCCAGCGCCTTGCCGCCACCGCGAAGAAGGCACGGAAGATTAGTACACACATTGAGTTTGTATTTGCCGACCTGCGACTGGTTGTACATGTTGTAAAACGTAGTCACTTCGTGAACTGCGATCTGCGGCATACCGAGGTAATTTGCGACCATCGCCTCATCGGGCTCACTCACGAAACCCTTCTCTTGCTGGATGATGGCAAGGCAAGCCATCACTGCAGATTGCTTCTGATCCAACGGATACTTGGCGACTTCGCGCTCGAAGCGCGCTTCAGTGGCTTTAGAAATCATCGGTCAATTTCTCCAAACACGATGTCGATCGTGCCAATAATGGCAACAACGTCGGCCAGCATGTGACCACGAGTCATTTCGTCCAGCGCAGCGAGATGAGCAAAACCTGGCGCGCGAATCTTTAAACGATACGGCTTGTTCGCTCCGTCACTCACCAAATAAATACCGAACTCGCCTTTAGGGTGCTCTACGGCGGCGTAGCTTTCGCCTTCTGGTACGTGCATGCCCTCGGTGAACAACTTGAAATGGTGAATTAGGTCCTCCATGCCGGTCTTCATTGACTCGCGACTGGGAGGGGCTATTTTGTGGTTGTCCACAATAACCGGACCCGGATTTTTCCTTAACCAATCAACGCATTGGGAAATAAGGCGATTAGACTCACGCATTTCCTGCACACGAACCAAGTATCTGTCATAGCAGTCCCCTGTGAGACCCACCGGAATATCGAAATCCAGACGGTCATACACCTCATAAGGCTGAGACTTGCGCAGATCCCAAGCAACCCCGGAACCGCGCAGCATAGGACCGGTCATACCGAGATTCAACGCACGCTCGGGTGTTACCACGCCAATTCCAACCGTTCGTTGTTTCCAAATCCGGTTGTCTGTCAGCAAGGTTTCATATTCCTCAATACACTTGGGAAAGCGGCGGGTAAAATCTTCAATGAAGTCTAACAAAGACCCTTTTCGGGTTTCATTGCGATCCGCCAAAGATTTTGCGTTACGTACCTTGCTTGCCTTGTACTGCGGCATGCTGTCGGGCAGGTCACGGTAAACGCCACCAGGCCGAAAATAAGCAGCGTGCATTCGTGCACCTGAAACTGCTTCGTACATGTCAAAAAGATCTTCGCGTTCCCGAAAGGTATAAATTAAGATAGTTGAACTGCCGCAGTCGTTTCCATGAGAACCGAGCCACATGAGGTGGTTCATCAACCGAGTAATTTCAGAGAACATCACACGGATGTACTGAGCACGCAGAGGTATTTCAACGCCCAAAAGTTTCTCGATAGCCAAGCAATAAGCATGCTCGTTACACATCATTGAAACGTAATCGAGACGGTCCATATATGGAAGCGACTGGATAAATGTCTTGTGTTCGGCGAGTTTCTCGGTCGCACGATGTAAAAGTCCGATGTGAGGATCCGCACGCTGTACCACTTCACCGTCGAGCTCCAAAACAAGGCGAAGCACGCCGTGGGCAGCCGGGTGCTGCGGCCCGAGATTCAGTGAGTAATTCTTGATTTCAGCCATGGCAATCCGCACGCACCGTTTAGTGCAGGTCTCCGTATTTATCTTCCCGAATAATGCGTGGCGTGACTTCCCGCGGCTCGATGGTTACGGGCTCGTAAATGACGCGGCGTTGATCGGCGTCGTAACGCATCTCAACGTGACCCGACAACGGAAAGTCCTTGCGAAACGGATGGCCGATGAAGCCGTAATCTGTCAAAATTCGGCGCAAATCGCCGTGACCATCAAACACAACCCCATACAAATCAAAAGCCTCGCGCTCGTACCAAGCGGCAGATGACCACAAGTCGCTAACTGTATCGACGACAGGAAAATCGTCATCCGGACAAAACACTTTAACGCGTAGACGCTGGCTCAGACTGACGGAAAGAAGCTGTGACACGACGCTAAACCGCAACCCTTCGGTACCGACATCCCGGTATGTCGAATGGTCGACACCACACAAATCCATCAAAATCTCGAAACGACAGGCCTCTGCATCGCGCAATGTGGCCATCGCAGCGTGGTAATCGGCAGCAGACACGACCGCTATAACCTCACCAAGTAGCACCTGCACATCGCGCGCAAGTCTACCGAGCGCCACAGTAATCGCATCGCGTACGGTTTCGGGACGAGGAGAAACTAAAGTCATGGCAGATATCTCAGACGCGCGCAATGGTGTTGGTGCGGCGGATCTTTTGCTGCAACTGAATGATCCCGTAGATCAACGCTTCCGCAGTTGGTGGACAACCAGGGACGTATACATCTACCGGCACAATTCGGTCACATCCACGCACCACAGAATAACTGTAGTGATAATAACCGCCGCCATTGGCGCACGAGCCCATGGAAAGGACCCAACGCGGCTCGCTCATTTGGTCGTAAACTTTACGAAGCGCGGGAGCCATTTTGTTGCACAGCGTGCCAGCAACAATCATCAAATCGGACTGGCGCGGGCTAGCACGGAACACTTCCGCGCCGAACCGGCCAATGTCGTAACGCGCGGCAGCCGCATGCATCATCTCCACCGCACAGCATGCCAATCCAAAAGTCATTGGCCACAACGAGCCAGTTTTGGCCCAGTTCACCACAGAGTCGTAGCTCGTGGTGACAAAACCCTCCTTCATCACGCCTTCAATCATGGATCAATCCTCGCTTGAAACCGTTATTCCCAATCCAAAGCACCTTTTTTCCACTCGTAAACAAAGCCAACGACCAGGATGGTCAGAAAAATAGAAACCGCCGCAAACCCAACCAAACCCACATCCTGCAACGAGACCGCCCATGGAAACAAAAACGCAATCTCAAGATCAAACAAAATAAAAAGAATCGCCACCAAGTAGTAGCGCACATCGAACTTCATTCGGGCATCTTCGAACGCCTCAAAGCCGCACTCATAAGGAGAATTTTTTTGAGGATCGGGGCGGTTGGGGCCTAAAAAGTGACCCATCGCAAGGGGCACAACGCCCACAGCAATACCGACCAAAATAAACAAAAGAACGGGAAGATATTGACTGAGATTCATCGTGTGGATGGGCTCACCGCTGTGACCCACTTCGCGCGCAATACGCAAAAGCGGATTGCCGGACAGGCCTGAATTTTTGGTGCCGTCGGCGAGACTCGAACTCGCACAGCTTTCGCCACTACCCCCTCAAGATAGCGTGTCTACCAATTTCACCACGACGGCTAAGTCTCGCTGGATTGCATGAGGACCGCAAGGGTTTTAGCTCTCCAGACAGTACGCTATTCTACCCCGGAAAACCCGTCGACGCCGACACTGCGATGGGACATTCCGACTCACTTTGTTGGAATCTGCCCTGCACCAGTTGCTGGGGTAATCGGTGTCACGGGAGGCACCGAATTCGCGCTCGTCGTCGGTGACTCTCTAGAGGCGGAAGGCTTGCCTGCGGGGATTTCGGAAGCTGGGGTAACCGGCACAGCGGGGGCATTCACCGTGCTTTCAAGAACGCTACCGGTACTGGCAGGTCGTGATCCTCCATAGTAAGCCAGCGCCAAGGTGGTAACGAAAAACGTAAACGCGAGGACCGCGGTAGTGCGTGACAAGAAGTTGGAGCTTCCACTCGCGCCAAACAGGCTGCCAGAACCGCCACTGCCAAACGCTGCGCCCATGTCGGCGCCCTTACCATGCTGGATCAGGATGAGCCCAACCATACCGATTGCCGTAAGAATCTGTACTGTCAAAATTATGTTCACTGCCAAGTTCATTCTCGAGTTACTCCATTGAATTTTTGTAGGTCTACGTTTATTGAGCGGCAGAGACAATGCTCAGAAAGTCTGCTGACATCAAGGAAGCTCCGCCCACCAATCCGCCATCAATATCCTCTTGCGCAAGCAACGCTGCCGCGTTCGATGCATTCATGCTGCCGCCATACAACAGCCTGACCATTCCCGCATGCGCAGTAGCGGCGGCCAATTGATTACGCAAAGCCAAATGCACTTGCTGAGCCTGCTCCGGACTCGCCGTGCGGCCGGTTCCAATCGCCCAGATCGGCTCATATGCAACCACCACTTCACTGATACATCGACCATTGGCGTGAATCACTGCTGCGAGCTGTCGGCGCACAACCGCCTCGGTTTGCCCCGAGTCGCGCTCTGCGAGCGTTTCGCCCAAACAGACAATCGGGGTAATACCAACCGAAAGTGCGCGCCGTGCCTTGGCAGCCACGTCAGCATCCGTTTCACCATGTCGCTGCCGGCGCTCAGAGTGCCCTACAAGTACAAATCGCGTTGCGAATTCGCCCAGCATTGCTGCAGAAACCTCGCCGGTGTAGGCACCTAATTCGTGCTCCGAGACGTCTTGCGCGGCAAGTGAGCAACAAGTATTAGCGAGCAAAACCTGTGCCTGGGCCAAATAAGGGGCAGGTACGGCTACCGCAACTTCGCACCCTGGCTCGGCGGGAAGCCCGTCTAGCAACGCACGAAGCAAAGCGCCGTTTGCATCCAGGCTGCCGTTCATTTTCCAATTGCCAACAATTAATTTTTTGTTCATGGCGTCCACGTCAAAACAATTTTCCCTACGTGCTCGCCTGACTCCATAAGAGCATGAGCGTCTGCAGCCTGCGCAGCGGGAAACGAGGCATACACCACGGGCGCAACAACATTTTTATCAAACAATGGCCACACCCTCTCGCGCAACGAAAGAGCGATTGCGGACTTGAATTTCACGGAGCGTGCACGCAGCGTGGAGCCGGTAATAGACAGCCGCCGACGAAGCACCAACCCAGCGTCAAACTGTGCCGCTGCACCACCCTGCACCGCGATGAGGACCAAACGAGCATCTTCCGCCATGCATTGCACGTCTTGAGCCACGTAGTCACCTGCCACCATGTCAAGAATTACGTCAACCCCGCGCCCCTTAGTGATTCGCATCACCTCTGTCGCAAAATCTCCGTCACGGTAGTTGATTGCATAGTGCGCACCGAGCGCCAAACATCGCTTGCACTTTTCATCGCTACCGGCAGTGATGATGACCATCGAACCTAAAGCCTTGGCAATTTGTATAGCCGCCACCCCGATTCCGCTGCCGCCCCCATGGACAAGTAAGGTTTCGCCGGATTTCAAGCGGCCTCTATCAAAGACATTGCTCCACACCGTGAAAAATGTTTCCGGAAGCGATGCTGCTTCAGTATCCGTGAGCTGCCCCGGCACCGGTAGACACTGCCCGACCGGAACCACGCACCACTCGGCATATCCTCCGCCAGCAACCAAGCCGCATACGCGTTGCCCCACCCGCAGCCCAGCGGACTTCATTGCGGAGACATCGCCCGACTCAATCACGCCAGCGACTTCGAGGCCTGGCAGATCGGAAGTGGCAGGCGGCGGCGCGTAATAGCCTTTGCGCTGCAGCACGTCCGGTCGATTAACGCCACTTGCCGAAACCCGCACCAACACTTCACCTTCGCCAGCTGCCGGCTTCGGGCGCTCCGCAAAGCACAACACCTCCGGACCACCAAAAGTTGAAATTTCAACCGCACGCATTTCTAGTATGTCTATTTATATAGTTTTTGGCTTCTAGCGCTTATGTAGCAAGCACTAGAAGCTATTAAATAAATAGCAATCAGGGAACCTGTCGCGTCGAGCTTTCCGCTGACATGTCTTGCTGCTGCTGCTCACCCTCACGCGCCGCAGGCTCTGCACGATCACGACGAGGCTCACCACGATCTTGGCGCTCACCTCGCTCGGCCATTAACGGGCGTTCACTACCGCCATTGGTTCGCTCAGCCAACGCCTTCATTGACAGCTTCACACGACCTTTTTCGTCTGTTTCCAGCACCTTGACGCGAACCACTTGTCCCTCCGTCAAGTAGTCACTGACCCGCTCAACCCGCTCGTGCGCGATTTGACTAATATGAAGCAGTCCGTCTTTACCGGGCAGCAAATTAATCAACGCGCCGAAATCGAGAATCTTGGTAACGGGGCCTTCGTAAACCTTGCCGATCTCAACTTCAGCCGTGATTTGCTCAATCCGGCGCTTGGCCTCATCTGCGCGGTCGCTGTCGGTCGACGCAATGGTGATAACGCCGCTCTCGTCAATATTGATCTGGCATCCAGTCTCTTCAGTCAACGCGCGAATCACCGCACCACCCTTTCCAATCACATCGCGAATCTTTTCAGGATTGATTTTCATGGTGTAAAGCTTAGGCGCGAAACTGCTCACTTCCGTTTTAGCTTCCCCCATAGACTTTTGCATCTCGCCCAAGATGTGCATGCGCGCCTCCTTGGCCTGCGCCAACGCCACCTGCATGATCTCTTTGGTTATGCCTTGGATTTTGATGTCCATTTGCAGTGCGGTAATGCCAGCGGTAGTACCCGCAACCTTGAAGTCCATATCCCCCAGGTGATCCTCATCACCAAGGATGTCAGTCAACACAGCAAAGCGACTTTCGTCCTTTATCAGGCCCATCGCGATACCCGCGACATGGGCCTTCATCGGAACACCAGCATCCATCAAAGAAAGGCAGCCGCCACAGACTGACGCCATCGAAGATGAGCCATTCGACTCTGTAATCTCGGACACCACGCGCATGGTGTACGGAAACTCCTCCTTGCTCGGAAGCACAGCAATCAGCGCGCGCTTGGCAAGCCGGCCGTGGCCAATCTCACGGCGCTTGGTGGAACCCATACGCCCGACTTCGCCAGTGGCGAAGGGAGGCATGTTGTAGTGGAACATGAAATGGTCTTCGTATTCGCCCATCAATGCGTCAATGCGCTGCGCATCGCGTCCGGTGCCGAGAGTCGAAATCACCAACGCCTGCGTCTCGCCACGAGTGAACAGCGCCGAGCCGTGCGTTCGCGGCAGCACACTGGTGCGAATTTCGATAGGGCGCACCGTGCGCGTATCCCGACCATCGATACGTGGCTCACCGGCCAAAATCTGGCTGCGCACGATACCGGCCTCGATATCGAACAGCATGCTTTCGACCTTCACCGAGTCCACCTCTGCGCCCTCCGCCTTCAATGCCGCTTTAACGCTGGCATACGCCTCACGACATGCATGCGTACGGGTTTGCTTGTTGCGATTCTGGTAGGCGGCACGTAGCTTTTCTTCTCCCAAAGCAGAAACCTTCGCGATAAGCGCCTCATCTTTTGCTGCAGGCTGCCAGTCCCACATGGCTTTGCCGGCTTCCCGCACTAGCTCATGAATAGCGTTGATAGCTATTTTGCCGTGCTCGTGGCCGAACACTACGGCACCCAGCATCACCTCTTCGGGCAGCTGTTGAGCTTCCGACTCCACCATCAGCACAGCGGCTTCGGTACCGGCAACGATCAGGTCCATCTGGCTCCTCTTGCGCGCCGTCTGACCAGGGTTCAATACATACTCACCATTGATGTAACCCACGCGGGCCGCACCAATCGGGCCGCCAAAAGGGATACCAGAAATCGCCAGCGCCGCACTGGAAGCAATCAATGCTGCAATGTCCGCATCCACTTCAGGATTAAGCGAAACCGTGTGGATCACCACATGCACTTCGTTGTAAAAACCTTCGGGAAACAACGGACGAATAGGCCGATCGATCAGTCGGCTTGTCAGCGTTTCGTGCTCGCTGGGCTTGGCTTCGCGCTTGAAGAAGCTGCCAGGAATTTTGCCCGCGGCGTACGTTTTTTCTATGTAATCGACTGTCAGAGGAAAGAAATCCTGGCCCGGCTTAGCAGTCTTCGATGCCACCACTGTGGCTAGCACCACGGTGTCGTCAATATTCACCAACACGGCGCCTGACGCCTGGCGCGCCATTTCGCCCGTCTCCATGACGACTGTTTTGTCGCCCCACTGAAACGTCTTACTGACTTTTTTAAAAATACTCATTTCTGCTCCTAATTTAATAGCCAGTAGTGCACTACCAGCAAGAGCTGGGGCCCAATCGGAACACGATGCCATTCCATAGAGACCGCACGCGGAGTCCCATGGAATGACACAGCTTCGATCCGTTGCGGCATCCAGCAAAGTAAAAAACGCCTGAGCTAGCGCGCTAACTCAGGCGTTTGTCGCAGCGCTGCGCTTATTTGCGCAGGCCGAGTTTCGCGATAAGCGCTACGTAGCGCGAACCGTCTTTTGCCTTAAGGTAATCCAGCAGCTTACGGCGGCGGCTAACCATGCGCAGCAGCCCTCTGCGACCGTGATGGTCCTTTGCATGCTGCTTGAAGTGAGGCATCAGTTCGTTGATGCGGGCCGTCAGCAGTGCGACCTGCACTTCTGGGCTACCCGTGTCGTTAGCGGCACGGGCATTGGCCTTTACGACCTCGGCTTTGATGGACGATGCAATCATTGAATAATTTCCTGTTATTAGGTCAGTCAACCAAACGTGTTGACGACAAACGTGACTTGCGCGAGCGACTGGAACGGGCGCTTGCGTGCGCTTCGCACAATGCGAGGCCATGCGATTGTATACGCAAGGTACGACCAAGTATCGTTAACATTCTGCAGCGTTGATTAAACTTACGACATGACACAATCAGCGCCGTTTTCCAAAATTTGCCTACCTTTTAAACAAAAACCAATAGCTCTTCCACGAAGGCAGGGCCTCTCTAAAAATCAAATTCCGAGCGCTAGGGACGTCCTGCATAACTCCCTGCGGTCTGTGATAGCGCGGCCTCGGGCGGTTCCCTGCGTTGCTTTTCTTGCCAATAGCCTGGCTATTGGCAAGAAAAGACGCCTTGCGCCCCATCCCGATCCGCACCATCACATCCT
>JBBSUJ010000037.1:0-29994 GCA_038235025.1 Burkholderiales bacterium | reverse complement strand
GCACCGTCCCCTAGGGGAATGCGAGCAGCTCGTGTGAAAGCGCGCGCGCCGCACCCCGCAGCAGCCCAGCATTCTTCCGGCGTTTCTTCTCCATGAAATTGCAGGCTAGCGCTTCCTACCAGCGCGCTAGCAACTATCACTCTAGAAGCGATTTCATTGACAAACAGGAGCACGGGGGTGACGAAGGGCGGCAAGCGGCGCGCAAGTTCCGCCGCGCGCTCCGGCGACACGGCGCGGGGGCTGGGGCTGTAGAGCACGAAACCTACGGCGTCTACGCCAGCGTGTACGGCTGAGTCCACGTCCTCTTCGCGGGTGAGCCCGCAGACCTTAATGCGTGTGCGCGTGCGTGTTGCAAAAGAGGTGAAACAGCAAGGTTCTGCGCCAGAGGCAGCCGTAGCACATAAAAAGTCGACGTTCATGGCAGCCAATCATAAGCAGCGCAACGCGCTGGTAGGCCCCAGGTTGCGGAGTAGACCGGCCCTAGGAAGTACAAACCATCCGGAGAAAAAGTAGGCGCTGCGGCTTTTCGGGAGCGGGCTTGAAGTACTCCGGCCATCCATTCCGGGGGATGACTTCCCTGGCCCACGGCGACCAGGCAGCCCATGATGTTTCGAATCATGTGGTGCAAAAAAGCGCTGCCTTGAAATTCGAATCTCCAGTAGCAGGTGTCGTCATCCCCCGCAAGGAAGCCTGGTGCGCCGCGTCGGGTGATCTGGATAGGTGCCAGCGTTTTGATCGGCGAGAGCGCCTGACAGCCAGCAGCCCTAAATGAGCTGAAATCATGCTCACCCGCTAGCACGTTCGCAGCGGCTTGCATTGCAACCCCGTCCAGCGGACGAAACACCCAGCCGACACGGCCCGCTTCCACGCTAGGCCGAACCGGAGACTGAAACAAAATGTAGGCATATCGCCGCGATACAGCACTGGCGCGCGCATGAAAGGACATTGGCACATGGCGCGCCCACTGCACAGCGATGTCAAGCGGAAGGAACCGATTGGTGCCCCGCACCCAAGAAGCATCTGACCGATCTACGAGTGCATCGAAGTGCACCACCTGCATAAGTCCGTGCACGCCTGAGTCTGTGCGCCCCGCGCAAAGCGTGGTGACGCGTGCAACGTCGTTGGCGGCAAACTTCGCAAGCGCGTACTCCAGGTGGTCCTGGATTGTGTTGCCGGAGGTTTGGCTTTGCCAGCCGCTATAGCTACCCCCGGCATAGCTAAGTCCCAAGGCAATGCGGCTTGCCAAGCCTGGACGCCCGGTCAGTTGAGCTCTTTGAGCATGCGCTGTGCGCGTGCCTTCAAATCGCCACTCGATTCGGCAACGACCTCTTCGATCAACGTACGGGCACCATCGTTATCCCCGATCGTGTTGAACTCGTGCGCCAGTGCAAGTTTGGTCGCCAGTGGATCCTCCGGCAATGCCGCAGCAGCCGTGTCTGGCACTTCCCCATCGATCGATGCCCTCACTGCAGGGTCAAGGTCTAGTGAAACGCTTCCCATATCAAAGTCCATAAGGCCCGAGTTGGCTGGAATGAACGGCGCAGGGGATCCACTGTCGAGGCCTTGTGGTTCCGTATCAAGTGAGGGGAGGTCCATTGGGAAGTCCAAGGCGTCTACGTCCGCACCTTGTCCAGTGAACGATCCATTCGGCGGAGTCCACGCGGGCGGTTCGTCGGACGCAGGGGTCGCACTGCTTATGGCCGGTGGTGTGGCCGCAGCAAGAGCCGCCGCTGCCAAACCTGCGTTGGCAGGTGAGGATGGCGCTGGAGGCGCTTCGGTCAGAGCGTCATCAGGTAAGTCAAGGTCGAGGTCAAGGTCCAGATCGGCAGGGATGGAGTTGCCATCATCAGCGCCGCCAAACGTGCTGGCAAAACTGCTCGGTGCCGTAAACTCTGGCGCTTCCAGCAGCTGACCTCCGGGTTGGTAGTATCGGTTTTCTGGATCCACTTCTTGGCCCAGTTCGCAGACGCGCGCCCATTCCGTACCTTCACCGTTGGTCAAGCGCAAAATGTCTTTTGCTTCAACTTCAAGGGCTTTTCGATCCTGACGTTTGGCATAGATGTCCGCCAATTTGGCATGCACAGACAAACGGTCAGGGTTGTGACGCACCGCTTCTTTTAAAATTTCTTCTGCTTGCAGGTCACGGCCATAGGCCAGATATACGTCTGCTTCTGCAACCGGGTCTACGTCGCCACCGGCATCCAGCTGGCTGGGCGAGAACGCCATTGACGAGCCCGTTGTTGTGTCATTACCGGCCGTGTCAACGCGCTGACCGCCGCTGGCACCAAAGAACGAATCTGGCTGTAACCGGCTTTCCATGAACGAGCTGTCTACGCCATCGGCGTTGCGGCGATTCTGTGCATACCGGTAGCCACCGTACGCAAGCAGTATCAGCAGTAGCAAAACGGCGGCGGGGATCAGCGGCTCTTCCATGGCTTTATCGATCAGACTGGGCTCCTCGACCGCAGCTGCGGGTGGCGCAGAGGCTGCTACAGGTTCTGCTACCGGGGCAGAACCTGTTTCGCCACCTGCAGTGGCTCCGGGCTCAGTTGTCAGCTCAGCAGAAGGCTCGGGGGTGACGGAAGTAGATCCATCCGTCGCAGGTGCCGTGGCTGTTGAGGCATCGCCAAGGGTGCTGTTTGTATCCGCAACACTTGGTGCTGGCGTATCGCCTGTAGTCGGCGCAATGACCGAAGAGCCTGGTACGGTGACACCGGTCGCAGATTGGCCCGCGGTAGGACTTGGGGTACCCCCAGCCGCGGGCGCGCTTCCGGCAGGCACGATGGCTGTCACGCTGGAATCTGCAGCAGCCAACTTGTTCAGTTCGTCGATGTTCTTCGACAGTTCTTCTACGCGCGCGGAAGCTTCGTTCGCCTGCTTGCGCTCTGCCAGCGCTTCCGGCGTGGCCGCTGTTCCCTTGACTGCACCCTTGGAGAGCGTCAGTTTGTCTGGCGAAGTACTGGCAGTATTTTGCTCCTGCACCTGCGTTTGCACCTGACCTGCGGCACTGCGGCTTGCTTCGGCGGTGACCGCTTTGGGTGCAGCCGACGCGAGCGTGCGCCGGAATTGGTTGAAGTCACGGCTTTGAGCCGCAACCGTTCTGCGCGCCTCTGCCGCCGGGATTGCGTTGGCATCAGCTGCACTAGGCAGTTGGAGCACGGCACCCGCCTTGACGCGGTTGACGTTGCCGCCGATGAATGCCTCTGGGTTGGCGCGAAGCATGGCGACCAACATCTGGTCTAGGGACACATCACCGGAACGGTTGGCGTTGGCAATTCGTCCTGCGGTGTCGCCCGCTTTGACGGTGACGCTCCCCGATCCGTTTGACACTGGCGCAGCGGAGGGAGTAGGGCGGACCTCCGCAGATACGCTCGAAGATGGCCGTGGGCTGGCGATGGGGCGGGAAACAGATGCAGCGGGCGCGCTCAATTGGGGCGCAACGTTAACGCTGGGCGTTGCACGCCGCAGTGCCGGCGGATCGAACAGCATGGTGTAGCTACGCGTAATACTGCCAGCGGCCCAGGTGGCATTGATGACAAGGTCAACAAATGGTTCGTTAACCGGACGGCTACTGCTCAAACGCAACGTAGCCCGCCCACCCGGACGGTTCTCCAGCGTAATCTTGATCTGCGACGCAGTGCCGGAATACTCCATGCCCTGCGCTTTAAAGGTCTCGGGAGCCGCGGGGGCAACTTTCAGCGATTCGGCCTCGGCTGGCGTGATGCTTGGCAAGTCGATCTCGGCGCGCAAAGGTTCCCCGAGAGCGGACTGCACTGTGACCGGGCCTAGCGCCAGCGCAAGAGCGTTTGGTGCGTAAAGCGCCATGGACGCGAGCGTCGCAGCCGCCAATGAAGAATATTTCCAGCGGTGCATGGTGGCCATTGACTTAGAGAAAAGGGTATTTGTGCCGCGCGTAATGGTGTTTTTCATACTGTGAGTGCCACTTCGCCCGGCGTTAGAAAATGTGTAAAAGCACCATAGCAGCAATGTTTTGCAGTGACAAGCTAAGGCAACGGGAGAGGCCTGCGACAGGCGCGGAGAGTTGCGAGAGATGCGTTCTACTGTTGTCTTGCGACAACGTGTCAAATGTAACTGCCTTCAGCGCCCCTGCGGCGGTCAAGCCTCGAGCAGGATGCGCAGCATTCGGCGCAGTGGCTCCGCAGCGCCCCACAGCAACTGATCACCCACGGTGAACGCGCCGACATACTCCGGGCCCATCGCCAATTTGCGGATGCGGCCGACCGGGATTTGCATGGTGCCTGTAACGGCTACCGGGGTCAGGTCGTGCATGCTGGCTTCGCGCGTGTTGGGCACCACTTTCACCCAATCGTTGTCAGCGGCGAGCATGGCTTCGATATCTGCCAACGGCACGTCTTTTTTTAGCTTAAACGTCAGCGCCTGGCTGTGGCAACGCATCGCTCCAACGCGAATACAGAAACCGTCCACTGGGATAGCGGTAGAGTCGAATCCCTCGCCCATACCCAGAATTTTGTTGGTCTCGGCCATGCCTTTCCACTCTTCCTTGGACATGCCATTGCCCAGATCCTTGTCGATCCAGGGGATCAAGCTGCCACCCAGAGGTACGCCAAAGTTAGCAGTCTCAGCGCCCGAGAGTGCGCGCTGCTTGGCAATGATTTTTCGGTCGATCTCGAGGATGGCGCTTTTGGGGTCGTCCAGCAGCGCTTTTACTTCGGCGTTCAGGGTTCCGTACTGGGTAAGCAGCTCGCGCATATGCTGCGCTCCGCCGCCCGACGCGGCCTGATAGGTCTGGGTGCTCATCCAGTCGACCAAGCCCGCTTTGTAGAGCGCGCCCACGCCCATCAGCATGCAGCTGACGGTGCAGTTACCGCCCACCCAGTCTTTGCCGCCGTGCGCCAGCGCGTTCTTGATCACCGGCATATTGACCGGGTCGAGCACGATGACCGCGTTCTTTTCCATCCGCAGCGCAGAGGCGGCATCAATCCAATGCCCAGTCCATCCTGCTGCTCGCAACTTCGCATACACCTGGTGGGTGTAGTCGCCGCCTTGAGCGGTCATGATGACCTCGCAGCGCTTGAGCGCATCAATGTTGAACGCGTCTTGCAACGTGGTTTCGTTCTTGGCCATTGCGGGCGCTTTGCCTCCAGCGTTGGATGTGGAGAAGAACAACGGTTCGATCAGCTCGAAATCTTTTTCTTCGCTCATACGGTCCATCAGCACCGAGCCGACCATGCCGCGCCAGCCGACGAGTCCTACCAACTTGCTCATTTCAACGCCCCTATCAAGTTAAAAACAGTGTCAACCAGACTGTTTGCCCTGGCTCGTCTGGCCAGGAAGGGCGCACGACGAACCGGAGCTAGATCAGCCCTTAATGGTCGTGGTTGTGGTGGTGCCTGTGCGCGCTTGAGCGCCGGCCAATAAGGCGGGTGCAAGGTTCGAAGGGAACGAGCGGGCAAGACACATAGCGACCAATTGTAGCGAACGCAGTGTTGAGATGACGGGGCGAGCCGGGACGGCGCACCCCCACGAACGCATGGCCACGTGAGTTCCGCCTGATACACGGCATTTCGGTAAGCGCAGCAGCAGAACTCCTCGGGATGAACCGCGCGCTAGCGGCCGCTACCTGCGGATGCGATCGTTAGCCCAGTGCCTTGACCACGGCGTCGCCCATTTGCATCGTGCCAACCTTGGTCGTTCCTTCGCTGTAGATGTCGGTGGTACGCAGGCCCTGCGCCAGCACCGCCTGTACAGCAGCCTCAATGCGCTGCGCAGCCGCTTCCTGATTGAGCGAAAAGCGAAGCATCATCGCGGCGCTGAGGATCGTAGCCAACGGGTTGGCAATACCTTTGCCGGCAATGTCGGGCGCGCTGCCGTGGCTGGGTTCGTACAAGCCCTGCTTTTTGTCATTCAGACTGGCAGATGGCAGCATGCCGATAGACCCGGTCAGCATCGAAGCTTCGTCTGACAGGATGTCGCCAAACATATTACCGGTGACGATGACATCAAAGCTCTTGGGCGCTTTGACGAGTTGCATGGCGGCGTTGTCGACGTACATGTGCTGCAGCTCCACATCGGGGTAATGCTGCCCGACCTCGGTCACCACGTCTTTCCAGAACTGGAAGGTTTCCAGCACGTTGGCCTTGTCTACGCTGGTGACTTTTTTGCTGCGCTTTTGCGCTGCTTGGAACGCGACATGGGCGATGCGCTCAATCTCGGGCTTGCTGTAGCGCATGGTGTCAAAAGCCTCTTCCGCTCCGGGAAAGTGGCCATCGGTGGCAGTGCGGCGGCCGCGCGGTTGGCCGAAGTAAATATCTCCGGTGAGCTCGCGAATGATGAGGATGTCCAGGCCTGCAATCAGCTCAGGCTTGAGACTGGAGGCGTCCACCAGTTGCTCGTAGCAGATAGCCGGGCGGAAATTGGCAAACAGACCCATGTGCTTGCGCAAGCCCAGAATGGCTTGCTCAGGCCGCAAGTGACGCTCGAGCTTGTCGTATTTCCAGTCGCCCACGGCACCGAAAAGCACCGCGTCGGCACTTTTGGCGAGTTGGAGTGTGGCGTCGGGCAGCGGATGCCCGTGGGCTTCGTAAGCGGCACCGCCTACCAAGGCGGTTTCCATCTCCAGCTTGAGGTCTAGCGCCTCGAGCACCTTGAGTGCCTCGGCCACGATTTCGGTGCCAATGCCGTCACCTGGCAATACTGCAATTTTCATTCTTCAATACTCTATTTTTGATAGCTGCTAGCGCTTACTGAATAAGCGCTAGAGGCCAATTTGACTCATATTTTTCAAGAAACCATGCTGCGTGCGAGCCAAGGCTTGCTGGCCAAGCGCTCAGCCTCAAAGGCGCTGATTTTGTCCTTGTGGCGCAGCGTCAAACCAATATCGTCAAAGCCGCCCTGCAGGCAATATTTGCGAAACGCTTGTACCTCGAATGGAATTTCTTCGCCTTGGGGCCGCACGACCGCTTGGCGCTCCAGGTCGATAGTGAGCTGGTAGCCCGGAAAGGCCAGCACTTCGTCAAACAGCTGGGCCACTATTGCCTCTGGCAGCACGATGGGCAGCAGGCCGTTCTTGAAGCAGTTATTGAAGAAGATGTCGGCAAAGCTGGGCGCGATCAAACAGCGAAATCCGTACTGGTCCAGTGCCCAGGGCGCGTGTTCGCGGCTGGAACCACATCCAAAGTTCTTGCGCGCCAGGAGCACCGAGGCACCGGTATAACGGGGCTGGTTCAGCACAAAGTCGGGGTTAGGGCGGCGGCTGGCTGGGTCCTGGCCAGGCTCGCCGTGGTCCAAGTAGCGCCACTCGTCAAACAAGTTGACGCCGAAGCCGGTCTTCTTGATGGATTTGAGAAATTGCTTGGGAATGATGGCGTCGGTATCGACGTTCTCGCGATCCATAGGGGCGACAAGGCCCTTGTGTACGTTGAATTTTTGCATGGGGAAACGGCTGCGATTACTTGGCCGAGCGTTCAATGGCCCCGCCCGCACGCTGTACATCCTGGCCAACGCCCTTGACGGTGTTGCAGGCAGAAAGCACAAAGGTGATGGCGACAAAAAACAGGGTGGTCAGTTTCATGGGGATCGTTCCTTGGGTTCAAGTTCAAGCGAATTGGCGAATATCAACGAAGTGGCCGTGCACGGCAGCGGCCGCTGCCATGGCGGGGCTGACCAGATGGGTGCGTCCGCCAGCGCCTTGGCGGCCCTCGAAGTTGCGGTTGCTGGTGGAGGCGCAGCGCTCGCCGGGTTCTAGTCGGTCGGCGTTCATCGCCAGACACATGGAGCAGCCAGGTTCACGCCATTCAAAGCCGGCGGCCTTAAAAATAGTGTCCAGCCCTTCGCGTTCGGCCTGCGCTTTGACAAGGCCAGAGCCCGGCACCACCATGGCCAGCTTGACGTTGCTCGCCACTTTGCGACCTAGCTTTTTCACGACGGCGGCCGCTTCGCGCATGTCTTCAATACGGCTGTTGGTGCAGGAGCCGATAAATACTTTGTCGAGCGTAATGTCGTGGATCGGTTTGCCGGGCTGAAGACCCATATACGTGAGTGCCCGCTCAATGGCGCTGCGCTTGTTGGCATCTTTTTCCTTGTCAGGATCGGGGACGCAGGCGTCTACTCCCAGCACCATTTCGGGCGAGGTGCCCCAGGTGACCTGCGGCACGATGTCGGCTGCGTTCAAGGTGACGACTTGGTCAAACGTCGCATCCGGATCGGACTGTAAGGTTCGCCAATAAGCAGCGGCTTGTTCCAATTCCGGTCCGCCGGCAAAGCGGCCCGTTTTTTCGTCAAAGCCGGGCGCAAGCGGTTTGCCGCGCAAGTAGTCGATGGTCTTTTCGTCCACCGCGACCAAGCCCGCGCGCGCGCCGGCCTCAATGGCCATGTTGCACACGGTCATGCGGCCTTCGACGCTGAGCGCGCGGATCGCAGGCCCGGCGAATTCGATGGTGTAGCCGGTACCGCCCGCCGTGCCGATCTTGCCAATGATGGCCAGCACGATGTCCTTGGCCGTGAGGCCCGGGGCCAGCTGTCCGTTCACCTGCACCAGCAGGTTCTTGGCTTTCTTGGCCAGCAGGGTTTGTGTGGCCATCACGTGCTCGACCTCGCTGGTGCCAATGCCGTGTGCCAGCGCGCCGAAAGCGCCGTGTGTAGACGTGTGCGAATCACCACAAACGACCGTCATGCCAGGCAAGGTCGCGCCGTTTTCAGGTCCGATGACGTGCACGATGCCTTGGCGCTGGTGCATGAAAGGAAAGAACGCAGCAGGCTGAATCTGCGCCATGTTGTCGTTCAGCGTGGTGATCTGCTCTTTGCTGATGGTGTCGGTGATGCCGTCGTATCCGCGCTCCCAACCTGTGGTGGGCGTGTTGTGGTCCGCCGTAGCTACTATGGAACTCATGCGCCAGACCTTGCGGCCCGCTTCACGCAGGCCCTCGAACGCCTGGGGGCTGGTCACTTCATGGACCAGGTGGCGATCAATGTAGAGGACAGTGGTGCCGTCTTCTTCGGTATGAACGACGTGCTCGTCCCAGATCTTGTCGTACAGGGTGCGTCCCATGGTGTGTTTCTCTTTCAAGGTGGGTTTTGATTCTAGATTCGAGATGCGTCAAGGTGCGTCAAGGTGCGCAGAGGTGGTCGGCCAGTAGCCGTGCGGTTACCGGAAGCGCCGCAAAGTCGCGCGCTACCAGCGTAAGCGTGCGCTCGGCCCAGGGTTCGCGCAAGGGGAGGGCACGTAAACGCCCCACCCCCTGCAGAAGACTGAAGGCCCGCTCCGGTAGCAGGCCAATGCCTAAGCCGTTGTCGATCATTCGGCACATGGCGTCGATACCTGTGACCTGTATCCGCTGGCGCAACATGCGTCCCGCAGCGGCGGCGGCGGCGCGCATGACCAGACTGATGCTGCTGCTAGGATGCAAGCCGACAATGTCGAATTCCAGAATTTGTTGAAATTGAACTGCCGGTTGGTTTGCCAAGGTGTGTCCTTGTGGTACCACCAGCACAAGTCGATCATTGCGATAAGTGCGGTGTTGCAGCGAGTCTGCTGCGTCGCTGCCCGAGCGCACGTGGCACAGTCCCAAGTCGGTCGCGCCTTCCTGCACCGCGCGGTGCACCGTGCTGCTCAAGTGTTCCTGCAGATCGATCTTGATGTGAGGATGCGCCCTCGCGAAGCTGCCCAAATCTTCAGGCAAAAAACCGACGATCGCGGAGATATTGGCGTATATGCGCACATGGCCGCGAACCCCGCCAGAAAATTCGCCCAGTTCACTCTGCAAGCGGTCCAGCCCGAACAGCACTGCGCGTGCGTGGTGCAAGAGGCTCTCGCCTGCCGCTGTCGGCTGTACGCCCCGGCTATGGCGATAGAGTAGGAGGGTGTTGAACGCGGTTTCCAAATCTGCCAGGCGCTTGCTGACAGCAGATGGCGCTAGAAACTCGCGCTCACCCGCGCGGCCGATGCTGCCCGTTTCACACACGGCTACGAACAGCTGCAGGGACGTCAAGTCCAGCCGACGCGCAAAGCTGCGCTCGGTGTCGGAAGATGTCTTGAACGGGGAAGGTGTAAGTGGCAAAGTCTTCTCGTGTGGCGAAGACTGCCGATTTTGAGCCAAAGTGGCGAAGCCTGACATCGCAAAAGGCGATTCCGGGCATCGTGGAGCACGGGAGGTGGTGTGTATCTAAGTGCGCACGTCAGGTGAAAAAGTTTTTGAGCTTGTCGGTCCAGCTGTCGCCGCTGGGTGAGTGGCGACCGCCCCCTTTTTTCAGCGACTCTTCCAATTCACGTAGCAGTTTGCGCTGGTGCTCAGTGAGTTTGACCGGCGTTTCCACTGCAATGTGGCAATACAAGTCGCCAGGGTAACTAGCGCGCACGCCCTTGACGCCCTTGCCGCGAAGTCGGAATTGCTTGCCAGCTTGAGTTCCTTCTGGAATATCGATCGCAGCTTTGCCTTCGAGCGTGGGTACGTCTATTTCGCCGCCCAACGCCGCGGTAATAAAACTTACGGGCACCTGGCAATGCAGATCGTCCCCATCGCGCTCGAAAATATCGTGTTTCTTGAGACGTATTTCGATATAAAGGTCGCCCGGCGGGCCGCCGTTGGTACCAGGCTCGCCATTGCCGGTACTTCGAATGCGCATACCGTCGTCGATGCCTGCCGGAATCTTCACCTCAAGTGTTTTCTGCTTTTTGACCTTGCCCTGTCCTTGGCATGCGGTGCAGGGCTCGGGAATGATCTTGCCAGTTCCCCGGCAGTGCGGACAGGTCTGCTGCACGCTGAAAAAACCTTGGCGCATTTGCACTGAGCCGGAGCCCTGACAGGTGCCGCAAATTTTTGGACTGGTGCCGGGCTTGGCACCACCACCGTGGCAGACTTCGCAGTTGTCCCAGGAGGGAATGCGGATTTGCGCATCCTTGCCGCGAGCGGCCTCTTCCAGGGTCACCTCCATCGCATAGCTTAGGTCGCCTCCGCGGTAAACCTGTCTTCCGCCCGCACGGCCCCTGGGAGTCTGGCCAAACATATCGCCAAAAATATCGCCAAACGCCTCTGCGAATCCGCCAAAGCCCTCACCGTTGGCACCGGCACCGGCACCGGCACCGGCTGCGCCGCGCAAGTTGGGATCTACACCAGCGTGACCGAACTGATCGTAGGCCGCACGCTTGCGAGCGTCTGAGAGCATTTCGTAGGCTTCTTTGCCCTCTTTGAAACGTTCTTCGGCCGCTTTGCCTGCGTCACCTTGGTTGCGATCCGGGTGATGCTTCATGGCCAGCTTGCGATAGGCCTTTTTGATCTCTTCCTCTGAGGCGTTCTTGGGAACGCCGAGGGTTTCGTAATAGTCTCGTTTTGCCATCAATCGTCAGCCAGGTTGGAACAGGAACGCCGCGCGCGCGCTTACAAAGCACCCGCGCGGCGGTAGGGGTTACGGCTGCTGCGCTTCGCGCAGTGCCAGTGGTTCAACCCTTTTTTACTTCTTTGACTTCAGCATCGACCACGTTGTCGTCGTCTGCACTGCTGGCAGCTCCGTTTCCGGAGCTTGCCCCGCCAGCTGACTCGGTAGAAGCGCCTGCGTCGGAGGCCGCTTGCGCCGCTTGCTCGTTTGCATACATTTTTTCACCCAGCTTCTGGCTGGCCGACATGAGCGCAGTAGTTCTCTCTTCGATTGCAGTCTTGTCTTCTCCCTTCAGCGCTTCTTCCAGGTTCTTCACCGCTGCTGTGATCGTGTCCTTCTCGCTGGCATCCAATTTGTCGCCATGCTCCGCCAAACTCTTGTTCACGCTATGAACCGCTGCTTCGCCTTGGTTGCGTGCTTGCACGATTTCCAGTTTTTTCTTGTCATCTGCCGAGTGCATCTCGGCGTCTTTCACCATCTGCTGAATTTCGGCTTCTGACAGGCCTGAGTTCGCCTTGATCGTGATCTTGTTTTCTTTGCCGGTACCCTTGTCCTTGGCGCCGACATGCAGGATACCGTTTGCGTCAATGTCAAAGGACACTTCGATTTGAGGCGTGCCGCGTGATGCAGGCGGGATGCCTTCAAGATTGAATTCGCCCAGTGACTTGTTGCCGCTAGCGAGTTCGCGCTCGCCTTGATAGACCTTGATGGTCACCGCTGGTTGGTTGTCGTCAGCCGTTGAAAACGTCTGCGCGAATTTCGTCGGGATCGTCGTGTTTTTCGTAATCATCTTGGTCATCACACCACCCAGGGTCTCAATACCGAGAGACAGCGGAGTGACATCCAGCAGCAGTACGTCCTTACGTTCTCCCGACAGCACTTGACCTTGAATGGCTGCGCCAACGGCGACAGCCTCGTCAGGATTCACGTCTTTGCGAGGTTCTTTGCCAAAGAACTCTTTGACCTTCTCCTGTACCTTGGGCATACGGCTCATACCGCCGACCAAGATCACGTCGTTGATATCAGACACGCTGATGCCCGCGTCTTTGATCGCGGTACGGCAGGGTGCCATCGTACGTTCGATCAGCTCTTCCACCAGGCTCTCCAGCTTGGCTCGGGTGAGCTTGATGTTTAGGTGCTTGGGCCCGGAAGCATCTGCCGTTACATAAGGCAGGTTGATGTCTGTCGCAGCCGAGTTAGACAGCTCGATCTTGGCTTTTTCAGCGGCTTCTTTCAAGCGCTGCAAGGCCAGTACATCCTTGCCAAGATCGACACCCTGATCTTTTTTGAACTCGGCAATGATGTAGTCGATGATCCGTTGGTCGAAGTCTTCGCCACCCAAGAAGGTGTCGCCGTTGGTGGACAGCACTTCAAACTGTTTTTCGCCGTCCACGTCAGCGATTTCGATGATGGATACATCGAATGTGCCTCCGCCCAAGTCGTACACGGCAATTTTTCGATCAGCTTTGTCCTGCTTGTCCAAACCGAACGCCAACGCTGCAGCGGTGGGCTCGTTGATGATGCGCTTGACGTCCAGCCCTGCAATGCGGCCTGCATCTTTGGTCGCCTGGCGCTGCGCGTCGTTAAAGTACGCAGGCACTGTGATCACAGCCTCTGTTACGGGTTCGCCCAAGTAGTCTTCTGCCGTCTTCTTCATTTTTCGCAAAATGTCGGCACTTACCTGCTGGGCAGATAGCTTTTTGCCACGAACCTCCACCCACGCGTCGCCGTTGTCAGCGGCCACAATGGAATAAGGCATCAAATCGATGTCTTTTTGTACTTCTTTCTCACTGAATTTCCGGCCGATCAGGCGCTTGACAGCGTAGAGCGTGTTCTTGGGATTGGTCACGGCCTGGCGCTTGGCCGATGCGCCGACCAGCACTTCGCCATCCTCCTGGTACGCCACGATGGAAGGCGTGGTGCGCGCACCTTCGCTGTTCTCAATGACACGGGTGGTGTTGCCTTCCATGATGGAGACACAGCTGTTGGTTGTACCTAGATCAATACCAATAATTTTTCCCATTTTTTTCTCCGCAAGGCTAAGTTTGTATGTGTGGAAAGTGCGGCCGGCCTGACGTGCTTCAAGTCGTGCCGAGCAAATTATTCGTGACGATTGCTTACTTCGGGGCCGCTACCGTGACCAAAGCGGGGCGCAGCACTCGGTCCGTGATGAGATAGCCCTTCTGGAGCACAGAGACGATAGTGTTGACCTCTTGGTCGGCCGGCACCATACTGATAGCTTGGTGGTGATGGGGATCGAATTTTTCGCCCGCCTTGGGATTGGTGACCACTACTCGGTGGCGCTCAAGCGCGGAAACCAGCTGACGCAAGGTCGCTTCGGTGCCTTCGCGCAATTGGTCTGCCGTGGCGTTCTGGATAGCCAAAGCTGCATCCAGGCTATCCGCCACAGGCAGCAGCCCTTCGGCAAAGTTCTCGATACCGAATTTGCGAGCCTTCGAAACCTCGTCCTCTGATCTCCTACGTGCGTTTTCAGCCTCAGCTTTGGCGCGCAGAAACTGATCGGCCAACTCGGCGCTTTTGGCCTTGAGCTCCGAAAGCTCGTCCTGCAGACGTTGCATCTCGTCGTGAGCGTTGGCCGACAGGCCGGCTTCTATCTCTTCTGGCGATAGCGGCTGGAAAGATGGAGTGTTTTGTTTCTGGTCTTGCATGGCAGTTCGGTCGTATTGAAAAACGAAATCTGAAGGTTGGTAGCCACTTGGGGCCGGGCAGCCGGGTTTCAAGCGTGCATGACAGCGCCGACAAGGTGACAGAAAGCCTCAAGATGCCGGTGGCCGATAACCTCGTCAAGGGGAACGAGGCCGTACGGCACTGGCAACTGAAATGAGCTTTAAGAGTCAAGCGTTTGAAACGCATGCCCAAACGCGAGCCGTACTATAATCGCAGGCTTTGCCTTGCCACACTACTACCGGACGCAGTGGGTGGCTCTAATCCCAAAGGAGTATGCATGCGTCACTACGAAATTATTCTGTTGATCCATCCGGATCAAAGCGAGCAGGTTCCCGCTATGCTTGAGCGCTACAAAGGCATGATCACCGCTGGCGGTGGGCAGGTGCACCGCGTAGAAGATTGGGGTCGCCGTCAATTGGCATACCTCATCAACAAGCTTGCGAAAGCGCATTATCTTTGCGTGAACATCGAAGCGGACCAAGCCGTGATGGCCGAACTCGAGCATGCGTTCAAGTTCAATGATGCCGTGTTGCGTCATCTTACTGTTTTGAAGAAAAAGGCCGATGCGGGCCCATCTTCCATGATGAAGACCGTAGAGCGGGAAGAGGCCCGCAAAGCTAGCCAAGCTGAGTACGCAGCTTCTGGCGAGCGAGGTGACCGCGGCGGCGATCGCGGTGAACGTCAGGATCGTGGCGATCGCGCCGAACGACCCGAGCGCACGGCGCGTTGATCGCGCTGGCTTGTCAAAAGAGTGGAAAACAGCGTTGTGCTGAGTGCTTGCATAGCAGAGGCCAAGGCCTTGCGTTTCACGCCTGCCGGCTTACCTGCTGTTGAAGTTTTGCTCGAGCACAGCTCGCGGCAGCAAGAAGCAGGTCAGCAACGCGATGTGACAGCCGCCTTTAGGGCTCTGGCATTTGGTGCGATGGCTGAGCGATTGGCTAAACAGCCTATTGGCAGCCTTTGGCGCTTCACTGGTTTTCTCGCAACTCCACGCAATGGCAAGCACGCGGTTCTTCACGTTCAGGATATTCAACCCATTTAATTTTCGAGAGGTCCGCAAATGGCCACGTTTAAGAAATTCAACAAAGACAAGCGCCCTAAGCGCAACACCCAATCGCTGCTCTTTAAGCGCAAGCGCTTCTGCCGCTTTACGGTTACGGGCGTCGAAGAAATCGACTACAAAGATGTCGACACTCTGCGTGACTTCATCGGCGAGAACGGCAAGATCATTCCCGCGCGATTGACCGGAACGCGTGCAATTTTCCAGCGCCAGCTCAACACTGCCATCAAGCGTGCACGCTTTTTGGCACTGGTGCCTTACACCGACCAGCATAAGATATAAGGAGCAAGCGACATGCAAATTATCCTGCTCGACAAGGTTGTAAACCTTGGCACTCTCGGCGATGTCGTAAAAGTTAAAGACGGCTACGCACGCAACTTTTTGATCCCTACAGGGCGCGCCCGCCGAGCCACGGCCACCGCCAAAGCTGAGTTTGAAGCCAAGCGCGCAGAACTTGAAAAGGCGGCCGCTGCCAAGTTGGCGGCATCGCAAGCCGAAGGTGAAAAGCTTGGCGGCTCGACCGTGAAGCTTGCGCAAAAAGCTGGCGTTGACGGCCGCTTGTTTGGCTCTGTCACCAACGGCGATATCGCCGAAGCGTTGAACAAGCAAGGCTACAAGCTGCTGAAATCGCAAGTGCGCATGCCCAACGGCGCTATCAAAGTGGTGGGTGACAGCACAGTTAGCGTTTCGCTCCACACCGATGTGTTGGTGGACGTTACGGTTTCCGTTTACGGCGAAACCGCTTGACGTACCGCGCCTTTGGGCGCGGTCGGCTACATTCGTGTGAAAGCCTTAAAACCGCCCTTGGGCGGTTTTTTCTTTGGCGCACTTCGGGTTCGGCCGGGAGCTGTCGAGAGGCGTGCACCGCTTCTCCAAGGGATCTTCCACAGATCATCCACAGTCTTGCGCAGTGACGCGCTTCGCGCCGCACGCTAGTATTTCGGGCTTGTCCCAAGGAAACCGATGCCCGAATTCATGATCCCGGTCGAAGACGAATTTGCGCCGTACGACAATCAAATTGCCCAACTGCGGGTGCCTCCCCATTCGACCGAAGCGGAGTCGAGCGTGTTGGGAGGTCTTTTGCTTGACAACCAGGCCTGGGACCGCGTTGGCGACCTACTGATCGATAGCGATTTCTACCGCTTTGAGCACCGCCTGATTTACGCCGGCATTGCCAAGTTGGTTAATGCCAGCAAGCCGGCCGATGTGATAACGGTCTACGAGCATTTACAAAGCATCGGTAAATCCGAGGAGGTAGGTGGGCTCGCCTATCTCAACGCGTTAGCGCAATACGTACCCAGTGCCAGCAATATTCGGCGCTATGCAGAAATCGTGCGGGAGCGTGCCATCTTAAGGAAACTCGTTACTGCCAGCGACGAGATCGCCACGGCCGCCTTCAACACCCAAGGGCGGCCAGTCGACAAAATCCTAGATGAAGCGGAACAAAAAATCTTCCACATCGGGGAGGAAGGCTCGCGCATGAAGCAGGGCTTTCAGGGCATGGATACCCTGGTGGTTAACCTGCTTGACCGTGTGCAAGAGATGGCGGACAACCCCAACGACATCACCGGCGTTCCAACTGGGTTCATCGATCTCGATCGCATGACCTCTGGCCTTCAGGCAGGCGACATGGTGGTGCTTGCTGCACGGCCTTCCATGGGAAAAACTGCGCTGGCGATCAACATTGCAGAACACGTGGCGCTGAACGAGGGCCTACCGGTGGCCGTGTTCTCCATGGAAATGGGCGCCGCGCAACTGGCCGTGCGTATCGTTGGCTCCATTGGCCGGATCGACCAGGGGCATCTGCGCACCGGCAAGCTGACGGATGACGAGTGGCCCCGGTTGACCGAAGCGATTGAGCGGCTGCGCAATGTGTCGCTGCACATTGACGAAACTCCGGGTCTCACACCTACCGAGCTACGTGCCAACGCACGGCGGTTGGCGCGCCAATGCGGCAAGCTTGGCATGATCGTCGTCGATTATTTACAGTTAATGAGCGGCTCCAGCAGCTCGCAAGGTGAAAACCGCGCGACTGAGTTGGGCGAGATCTCGCGGGGACTCAAAATGCTGGCCAAAGAACTGCAATGCCCGGTGATCGCGCTCTCGCAGCTCAATCGAAGCGTAGAGACTCGCACTGACAAGCGCCCCATGATGAGCGACCTACGCGAGTCCGGTGCTATTGAGCAGGACGCCGACATCATCATGTTCATCTACCGCGACGACTACTACAACAAAGACAGCAAAGAGCCCAATGTTGCCGAGATCATCATCGGCAAACAACGCAATGGCCCCACAGGGACAGTCAAATTATTTTTCCAAAAGTCCCAGACGCGGTTCGAGAGCTTGGCCATGAGCTCTGGTGACGACTTCTAGTGAGATAGTGCTCTGGCGCTTGTCTGGCACTCTTGAGCAGCTACAAAAAAGAACCGAAAGTGAACAATTATTGTACTTTCGGCTCATTCGCATAGAAGGATGTGGTGTTACAAGACCTCACTCGCGAAGTCCGCCAGGCGAGAGCGCTCGCCGCGCGCCAGCGTAATATGACCACCGTGCGGCCAGCCTTTGAAGCGGTCTACTGCGAAAGTCAGCCCCGATGAGCCCTCCGTAAGATAAGGGGTGTCGATCTGCGCCAAATTCCCCATACAAACGATTTTGGTGCCGGGGCCCGCTCGGGTAATGAGAGTCTTCATCTGCTTGGGTGTCAAGTTCTGTGCCTCGTCGATGATGACGTACTTGTTCATGAAGGTGCGCCCGCGCATGAAGTTCAAGCTTTTGATTTTTATCCTACTGCGGATCAGATCATTCGTGGCTGCGCGCCCCCACTCACCTGCGTTTCCCCCGTCGCCTTTGGCTAGAAATTCGAGGTTGTCGTCCAACGCGCCCATCCAGGGCCCCATTTTTTCTTCTTCGGTACCAGGCAGAAACCCGATGTCCTCCCCCACGCTTACCGTCGCTCGGGTCATAATAATTTCGGTGTAACGGCGATCGTCCAATACCTGCGTGAGGCCTGCGGCAAGTGCCATGAGCGTTTTTCCAGTGCCCGCGGTGCCAGCTAGCGTTACAAAGTCGACCTCGGGATCCAGCAACAGGTTTACAGCGAAATTTTGCTCGCGGTTGCGCGTGGTAACACCCCACACAGCGTTCTTCGCATGGCCGTGATCCTTGAGCGTTTTGAGCACGGCCGTCTTGTCACGGATCTCGCTCACGCGGGCGTACAAGCTGGGCTCGCCAGGCGACTCGAAGTAGACAAACTGGTTGATCATCAACTGCGGAACGATCGGACCGTTAATGCGGTAGTAGGTGTGTGCGCCGCTTTGCCAGCTTTCCACTGATTTGCCGTTGCGCGTCCAAAAATCGGGAGGCAAGACGAGCATGCCGGAGTAGAGCAGGTCGCCATCTTCAAGCGCTTTGTCATTCTGGTAATCCTCCGCGAAGAGACCCAGTGCACGCGCTTTCACCCGCATGTTGATGTCCTTGGACACCAGTACAACTTCGCGTCCAACGTGTTCTTTACGAAGACCGTCGACGACGCCCAAAATTTGGTTGTCCGCCTTGCCAGGCGGCAAGCTAGTTGGCAAGGCGTAGTTTAAACCCGACGTCTGGAAGAAAAGACACCCTCCTGCAGCGCGCTGACCTGTGGAGTCGAGTTTGATTCCAAGTCCCATATCGGCACCAGGTGTCGCTACCAATGCGTCAAGCGAGCGGCTTACCTGGCGACCATTTCGCGCCACTTCGGTCATCCCTTTCTTGTGACCATCAAGCTCTTCGAGCACGATCATCGGCAAGTAAATGTCGTGTTCTTCAAATCTGAACAGGCTGGTCGGGTCGTGCAGCAGCACGTTCGTATCCAGGACAAACAGCTTTTTCGGCCCGCTGCGCGACTTGCGCGTCGACCGGGACGGCTTAGCAGAGGACTCTGTTTCGTGGTTTGCCATCACGTCCTCTCGATGTAGATCGGGAAGCGCAATAGGCGCAGCGCTTCCTTTGCGTCCACGTGCGACGAGAGTTGCAGCTGAAACCGACGAAATTTGAATTGTTTCTTTTTTGACGAGGTCAGGCGCAACATGCGGCTTTACCGTTTTCGCGCGCGGCGTTTCAGGCTGGTCCGGAACGTTTTGACCCAAACGGGCAGCGCGTCGGTTTGGTGCAGGGGGCAATGGCATCGTAATCAAGCCTTACGTATTCAGAAAAACAAAAAGCCGCCTGGGGGCCAAGGCGGCTTCGATAGAGGGGGCGTTGCAACTTGCAGCGACATCAGCCCATTATGCACGGCGCCTGCGGCACCCAAACCTCGTTGCGCGAGAAAGCGTAAAACTGGCGTCAAGCCGCCTTTTTCATGGCATTAAGAGCCTTGACCGACTTCAGAACCTCTTCAACGTGTCCAATCACCTTGAGCCCGCGCCATTCTTCTGCCAGTACACCGTCCTCGTCTACCAAAAATGTACTGCGCTCAATGCCTTTGACCTTCTTGCCGTACATGATTTTGTTTTTGACTACGCCAAACATATGGCACATTTTTTCTTCTGTGTCAGCAATCAATTCGAACGGGAGCTCAAGTTTTTCTTTGAAATCGTCGTGCGATTTCATGTTGTCGCGTGAGACACCAAAAACCGCTGCGCCAGCCTTGACAAAATCTTTGTACTTGTCACGAAACTGCATTGCTTCCGTCGTGCATCCAGGCGTGTTGTCTTTAGGGTAAAAATAAAGCACCATGACCTGCCCGTTGTGGGAGGTATTGCTCACCTTGACACCGCTAGTGGCATTGGCTTCGAATTCGGGCAGGGGTTTGTTGACAACGATCGCCATATGTCTTGAGTCTCTTTCGGTGAGGTCGTTGGAATGCCGGGGCGAAAACTGTTGTTTTTTTCTTACGGCCCCGGTGGCAACCTTAGATTTTACTCCGAATCCTCATTCCCCGGTACATTTTGGGGGTCTGATGGGGATGTTCCGAGCTCGCAGGGAGGCTGTATCAGTGCCAACACCACGTTACGTCCTTCGGCAGCCAAGATGTTGTACGTGCGACATGCGGCAAAGCTTTCCATGGATTCGAGACCGATGCGGCGCTCAAACAAAGGCGCTTGCCATGACGGTGGTAAAAAACGAGCGCGGTCGCCGCAGCCCATCAGCATCACTTCGGCATCTATCGCAGATAACTGCACCATATCTTCCCGGGTGAGTTCTTCAAAAGTCGCCACGTTCCACAGCCGTCGCAGCCCATGTGCGCCGAGAATCACGCTCGACGTGATTTTCTCGCCCCCAACCGCCACCCATCCCGGCCCGTAGCCCGAGATGCTTTGGGCGTCAATGCGTTCGGCTTGGAATTTCATGCTTTGAAGAGGTGTCAGTAGTGTGAAGGGATCAAGAGGTAAGGCGACTTCCCGGCTGCCTCATGGACTGAGAGTGGTGTGACAATTGTGGTCAAATTATAGGTTTCGTAGGCCAGCTCTCCATAGGGCCGCGTCTGCAGCCAGGCTCCCATGAAAACCATCTACAAGTCCGCCAAGCTCGCCAACGTTTGCTACGACATTCGCGGACCCATCATGGATGCGGCGCGGCAGATGGAAGAGGAGGGGCACAAAGTCATCAAATTGAACATCGGCAATCTGGCCGTGTTTGGCTTTGACTCGCCTGAGGAAATCCAGCAAGACATGATTCGCAACCTGCCCAACTCGGCGGGCTACTCGGACAGTAAGGGCATTTTTGCGGCGCGCAAGGCGGTAATGCATGAAACGCAGAAGCAGGGGATTCGCGGCGTTACTTTGGATGATATTTACCTGGGTAACGGTGCCAGCGAATTGATCGTGATGGCAACCAACGCGTTGCTGGACAACGGCGACGAATTGCTGCTTCCTTCGCCGGACTACCCATTGTGGACGGCTGCCGCCAGCCTGTCGGGCGGCACACCGGTGCATTACTTGTGCGACGAGGCAAATGGCTGGATGCCAGACTTGAGCGATATCCGCGTACGCATCACATCGCGCACCAAGGGGATCGTGGTGATCAACCCCAACAACCCGACAGGCGCTCTGTATTCGGACGAGCTACTGAAAGGCATCGTGGCGATTGCGCGCGAGCACGACTTGGTTATTTTCGCGGACGAGGTGTACGACAAGGTTTTGTACGACGACGTAAAGCACACGCCCATTGCCTCGCTGTCCGAAGATGTGCTGACGCTGACGTTCAACTCGCTCAGCAAAAGCTACCGCTCGTGTGGCTACCGCGCAGGGTGGATGGTGGTCTCGGGCGATAGGAAGCCTGCCAGAGATTACATCGAAGGCTTGAATATGCTCTCCAACATGCGCTTGTGCTCCAACGTGCCCGGCCAATGGGCGATTCAAACGGCCCTGGGCGGGCACCAGAGCATCAACGAGCTGGTGTGTGAGGGAGGTCGTTTGCGCCGTCAGCGCGATTTGGCCTATGACCTGATTACGGCCATTCCCGGCGTTAGCTGCGTAAAGCCTCGCGCGGCGCTTTACATGTTTCCTCGGCTGGACCCATTGGTTTACCCGATCAAAAACGACCAGCATTTTTTTCTCGAGCTGCTGCAGGAGACGCGCGTGATGCTGGTGCAGGGCACGGGCTTCAACTGGGCCACGCCTGACCATTTCCGTATCGTGTTTCTTCCTCATGAAGACGACCTGCGCGACGCAATAGGGCGTATCGCAAAATTTCTGGAACAAGTGCGTGCGCGCCATGGAAAAGCCATCTGATTGCGCAGGGGTTGTGCGTGGCCGTCGCTCATCTTCAATGCTTAACGGATAAAAAAGCGTGCCCGGCGCACGAAAGGGCGTGCACTTTATTCATGACCTACTCCGGCCAACCAGGCGGTGCATTAGAGGTATTCGTAGCTCACTGTTCTACCGAACATTGGCAGTTGAACAGGCTCTGCAACAATACCAATGCTTTGATCGCCAATCAGCTGCAAATGGAACGCTTTGGACCCAATCGCGTTCTGGCGTATCCGGAAAATGCCCCCACGGAGTACAACGCCCCGACCGACCACTATACCGAGCAGCACATGCACCAAGTGCGGCGTCGTCGCATAGGCTTTGAGTCTCGCAGCGGCACGCCTGGCATGCCGAAAGTGTGCCAAAAGCATGGTGAGGAAGGACGGCAGGCGCCGCAGGTAGCGGAGGGCACCTCCACCACACCACGTCTCGCACGTTGCGCGTAAATACACGTCGACTGCCAAGAAAGTCGGCAATGCTCACAAAAAAATTGAAACCGGAACCCTCTAAATGTCAGACATGAAACCCATACAAGTAGGCCTGCTGGGCATAGGCACCGTCGGTGGCGGCACTTTCAACGTGCTGCGGCGCAACCAAGAAGATATCCGCCGCCGTGCGGGGCGCGGTATTGAGATTGTTATGGTGGCCGCCCGCAATCTGGAGCGCGCACGCAGCGTAGTGGGCGCTAACGTTCCGGTTACGGCAGATCCTTTTGAGGTGGTGAACCACCCCGACATTGAAATCATCGTGGAAGTAATTGGCGGCACCACATTGGCCAAGGAGCTGATGCTCCAGGCTATTGCCAATGGCAAGCATGTAGTCACCGCCAACAAGGCGCTGCTCGCCGAGCATGGCAATGAGATTTTTGCGGCTGCCCAGGCGCGCGGTGTAATGGTGGCGTTTGAGGGCGCTGTGGCGGTGAGTATTCCTATCATCAAGGCGCTGCGCGAGGGTCTGTCGGCCAACCGCATTGAATGGGTGGCGGGCATTATCAACGGCACCACTAACTTCATTCTGTCCGAGATGCGCGACAAAGGGCTGGGGTTTGACGAGGTGCTGAAAGAAGCGCAGCGCCTGGGCTATGCCGAAGCCGATCCGACGTTTGACATTGAAGGCATGGATGCGGCGCACAAGGTCACTATCCTTTCCGCCATCGCTTTTGGTATTCCGGTGCAGTTCGACCACGCTTATGTCGAAGGCATTACCAAGCTCTCGGCCGTGGATATTGGCTATGCCTTTCAACTGGGCTATCGCATCAAACTGCTGGGTATTACCAAGCGTACCGAGCAGGGTGTGGAGCTGCGGGTCCACCCCACCTTGATTCCGGTCAAGCGTCTGCTGGCAAATGTTGAAGGCTCGATGAACGCTGTCATGGTCAAGAGCGATGCGGCCGGTATTACGCTGTATTACGGCGCTGGCGCAGGCTCTGAGACAACCGCATCGGCCGTCATAGCCGATCTGGTGGATGTGACTCGCTTGCACACGGCTGACCCTTCGCACCAGGTGCCGCACTTGGCGTTTCAGCCACACTCCATGAGTGATCTGAAAATTTTGCCCATGTCGGATGTGGTCACTAGCTATTACCTGCGCCTGCGGGTAGCTGACCAAGCCGGAGTGCTAGCCAAAGTCACGGGTTTGCTGGCCGCGCACGGTGTGAGCGTGGATGCCATGCTGCAGCGCGAGGCCGAGGACGTGGGCGGCGAAGGCTCAACCCAGACGGATCTCATCATCCTCACCCACAACGCCCGCGAAGGCACGCTTGATACGGTGCTTGCACAACTACAGGCGCTGCCTACGGTGCTTACGCCTATCGTGCGCATTCGCAAGGAAGAATTGAACTAAACCCACGCTGGCGCTCGAAACGCCAGCACCCCTCTCTGCGAAAACCTATTGCCATGTTGTATCTCTCCACCCGCGGCCACCCCGATCGCAAGCGTTTCTGCGACATCCTGCTCGAAGGCTTGGCGCCGGACGGGGGGTTGTACTTGCCTGAGCACTACCCGCAAATCGACAGCGCCGCCCTGACACGTTTGCGCGCGGCGTATCGCGACCAAGGCTATGCCGAGCTGGCGTTCCAAATACTGTCGCTTTACATAGACGATATTCCGGCCGACGATCTGCGCGCTCTGTGCCGCAAGACCTACACCGCCGAAGTGTTTGGTACGCCTGAGATTGTTCCGCTGCGCCCGTTGGAGCCCGGCTTGTGGATCGAGGCACTCTCCAATGGCCCCACGCTGGCATTCAAGGACATGGCCATGCAGCTGCTGGGCAACCTGTTCGAGTACGAACTGGCACGGCGCGGCGAGCAGCTCAACATTCTGGGCGCTACCAGTGGCGACACCGGCAGTGCGGCGGAATATGCGATGCGCGGCAAGCAGGGTGTGCGTGTTTTCATGACCAGCCCGCACGGCCGCATGAGCGCGTTTCAGCAAGCGCAGATGTTCAGCCTGCAGGACGAAAACATTCACAACATTGCCATTGAAGGCGTGTTCGACGACTGCCAGGACATCGTCAAAGCTGTGAGCAATGATTTGCCGTTCAAGCGCAAATACCGTATTGGCACGGTGAACTCGATCAACTGGGCGCGGTTGCTCGCGCAAGTGGTGTACTACTTTGCCGGCTACTTGCAGGCCACCACTTCGAACGAGCAGAAGGTCAGCTTTGCGGTACCCAGCGGTAATTTCGGCAATATTTGCGCCGGTCACGTAGCCCGGATGATGGGCTTACCCATCGACAAGCTGGTGGCTGCGACCAATGAGAACGACGTGCTGGACGAATTTTTTCGCACAGGCGTTTACCGCGTGCGCGGCAGTGCGGACACGCACGAAACCTCCAGCCCTTCGATGGATATCAGCAAGGCCAGCAACTTTGAGCGCTTTGTGTTCGACCTGCTGGGCCGCGATGGCGAGCGCACCCGCAGCTTGTTCCAAGACGCGTTGGCGGGTGAGGGTTACTTCGACCTGAGCGGCGATCCATGTTTTGCCGAGGCGGCAGCGCGCTACGGTTTTGTCAGCGGCAAAAGCACGCACGCCGACCGGCTCGCCACGATCCGCAATACGCATGAGCGTTTTGCCAGCACCATCGACCCCCACACGGCCGACGGTGTCAAGGTGGCGCGAGAGCACAACGGCTCGGCAGCGGTGCCCATGATCGTCCTTGAGACGGCGCTACCCATCAAATTTGCCGAAACGATTGTGGAGGCGCTGGGCGAGCCGCCTGAACGGCCCAGTGGCTTCGACGGCATTGAGGGCCTGCCCAAACGGGTACGCCTCATGGCTGCAGATGTGGCGCAGATCAAGGCGCTCATCGCAGAGGTGTGTTTAGAGTAAAAAGTGCCTCTAGCGCAATGCCAGTAAGCGCTAACAGCTATCTAATAAGTAGCATTGATGGGTATGGAGGAGCGACATGAAAGTTATTGGCTTTGCCGGGTTTTCCGGCAGTGGAAAAACTACGCTGATTGAAAAGCTCATTCCGGAAATGCGCCAGCGCGGCCTGCGTGTCTCGGTGGTCAAGCACGCGCACCACAGCTTTGATATCGACCACCCAGGCAAGGACACCTACCGACACCGGGTGGCCGGTGCATTCGAAGTGGTGGCTGCCTCCGACCAGCGGCTCGCGCTGGTGCGTGAATTTGAAAATCCCACACAACTCAGCGTGCACCAGCTTCTGGCTGAACTGTACGAAGGCGTGGATTGGGTGTTTGTGGAGGGCTTCAAGAACGCCGACCTGCCCAAAATAGAAGTACTTCGCCAAGTGGACGGTGCAGTTGATGGCGCTCACACGGCTCTCTACCCCCTTGATAACTTCATCATGGCGCTGGTCACCAACGCGCCGGCGTGCCTTCCCATTGCTACAGGTCTTCCAGTATTTGACCCTGACCGGCCCGATCTCCTGGCCGAATGGCTGGTGCAGCAGGGCGACCGCTTTCACTACGACTGGGAATTGCGTTGACTGCACACACTACACCGCCCGCTTCATCGCCTGTTTCACCGGTTGCTTTATCTCCCGACGCTGGGTTTCCCCACTCACCGCCGCCGTCTTTCAAGCCGCTGAAATCTTTGGACGAAGCATTGGCCGATCTGCTGGCGCGGTGCGTGCCGCTGGCCGGTTTCGACATGGTGAATACGTGGGATGCCGACGGCCGCGTGCTGCAAGTTGCCGCAGTGTCCCCCTTGCAGGTGCCGCCGCACGACAATAGCGCAATGGATGGTTATGCGGTGCGGGTAGCGGATTTAGCTGGCTCGGCTGCAACCGATGCTGTGTTGCCCGTTTCCCAGCGCATTGCGGCAGGCGCACCGGGTGCGCCCTTGCAGCCAGGCACCGCCGCGCGTATTTTTACCGGCGCTTGCATCCCACCGGGCGCCGATGCCGTGCAAATGCAGGAAAACTGTGACGCGCTGGATGACGAAACCGTGCGCTTCCAGGTGATACCTGCGCTCGGCCAAGCCATTCGCCGTGCAGGGGAAGATATTGCTCTGCACGCGCAAGTGTTGGCGGCGGGAACCCGCCTCGGTCCTGCCGAATTAGGGCTGGCGGCCAGCATCGGATTGGCACAGCTTCAGGTAGCCCGCCGCCCGCGCGTGGCGTTGTTTTCAACCGGCGACGAGCTGGTCATGCCTGGCGATGTAGAACCGCAGGACATGCCACCCGGTTCGATCTACAACAGCAACCGCTTTTTTCTGCGCGCCATGTTGATGCGCCTGGGATGTGAGGTGCACGATTTGGGCATCGTCCCCGACCGGCTCGATGCGACCATCGCCGCGCTGCGCCAAGCGGTGGCTGACCACGACGTGGTGCTCACCAGCGGCGGTGTGTCGGTGGGTGAAGAAGACCACATCAAGCCTGCAGTGCAGGCGCTGGGTCAGCTGGACCTGTGGCAAGTCGCCATCAAGCCGGGTAAGCCCTTTGCCTTTGGCCGCATCGATGGCGAGACGGGCTCGCGCGGTGCGCACTTTATCGGGCTACCGGGCAATCCAGTGTCTAGTTTTATTACGTTTGCGGTGTTGGTGCGGCCGTTTCTGCTGCGCTTGCAAGGCGTCAAAAATGTCGCACCCCAGGCGGTGCCAGTGCGCGCTGATTTCAATTGGCCGCGCATCGAAAAACGGCGCGAGTTTCTTCGCGTGCGCCTCAATGATCAAGGCGGCCTGGACCTGTTTGCGCACCAGGGCTCGGGTGTGCTCACCTCAGCTGCTTGGGGTGATGGGCTAGTGGATCACCCCGCTGGAAGCACCATAGAGCTTGGCCAGCAGGTGCGCTTTCTGCCCTTCTCAGTGCTACTGACATGAAGCTCACCGTGCTGTACTTCGCCTCGATCCGCGAAGCCGCTGGACGCGCGAGCGAAGCGCTAGAAACCGAAGCCGGCACCGTAGCGGCCCTTCGCGCCGAGCTTTGTGCTCGAGGCGGCGCGCTGGCAGACGCACTGGCTCCCGGCAAGGCGGTGCGCATGGCGCTCAACCAAACCCTGACGCACGAGCATGCAGGACTTATAGGCGGTGACGAAGTGGCTTTTTTCCCGCCGGTTACGGGTGGATGACAAGACGTTTCTGTCTTTTTGCGGAGAGCGCGTGCGTATCAGGATACGCTTGCAAAACCTGCTGAGCGTTGAATCTGAGCGTCGGCCCAACGCAATTGCCATGCGGTGACAGTTGAGTCGCTACAACCAGACTTCGCGGCTACTAATGGCCAGATGTTTGGCAGCAACCCAAAAGCTGTAGGGTCAAAATCGTCGAGTGCGGTCTCTTACTGAGTGCCTGCCAATGTTCGTGCTTATACGGATAGGTTTATTTCGCCCATGTGACACCTGAGCAATACGTTGAAACCGATAATTACCGCGGCTGATTCTCTCTAGCGCCACTGTGCACCACGTCGCCAAACTGTGAGAGTGGCTGAATTTAGCCCGATAAGCCGTTGACACCTTCGCCACATTTCTATTTCTCCAATGACCTCTTCAATACGTTCAAATGATGCTTTCGAACATTCTTTGTTGGCTGGCTGGGTGGAGTCTGCCGGAATAGGTTTGTGCGTTTTAGATGCTGCTGGCACAGTAATCGTCCTGAATCGGGTGGCATGCGCCTTTGCTCAGATCGATCCATCGACCGTCATCAATCGGCCAGTGCGCGTGCTATTTCGCACCATCTTGAATGCTGCGCCGGCTGAGGCTTGGGCGCTTGACCAGACCGTGGAAAGCGATTTTTTGATGGAGGCACTCGCTGATGGGCACCGACAGTTCGTGCAACTCAAAAAATCCCTGGTGCTTGACCAGCACCAGGAGCGTTACCAGGTTATTTGTTTTTCTGATGTGACAGGACTCTTGGCCGCCCACAGAAAACTAGAACAACAAACCGTTTTGGAAGTTCAGCGAAGACAGTGGCAAGCGATCAACGCAGGGGTTGTCATTTCTGATGCGCTGCAGCCGGATATGCCCATCATTTACGTAAATCCGGCGTTTGAGCAGATGTCCGGTTACGCCGCGCACGAAATTATGGGTAAGAATTGCCGATTTTTGCAGGGCGATGATGATCGTCAAGCGGGTTTACAGGCTATCAGAGACGCTATCAAAAACTGTACCAGTGGGTATGCCGTATTGCGCAATTACCGCAGGGACGGCTCGCGTTTTATCAACGAGTTGTTCATTTCACCTGTGCGAAATTTGTCGGGCGAAGTAGTCCAATTTATTGGTATCCAGCATTTGCGAAATGAAGAATATTTGTGATAGCTCAGCAAGATAATTTACTAGGGGGGGGGAGCCGAATGCTCAGGAGACGGTTTTCCTTTTGTATTGCGGGACTTTCTACGCGCGATGAGATTTTGCTTAAATCTTTGGTGCGACTTCTCCAGAACGTCACTCGGCACGACTGGGTGTATTCGCCAGAAGGCGAAGACCTAGCGATCTTAGGCGCGGAAATTTCCGAATTTTCGCTAGTGAAAGGTGCACAAATGCAGCTGCCGGAAGCCATTTCGCGCGCACGTTTGTGGGTTGGTATTGGGCACGACGAAAGAGCTTTTCGTGTGTCGCTGCCACTGCACTTTAAGGACCTCGAAGAAATGCTCAACAAGGTGGGCGATAGGTTGGTTGCCCTCGCGAGCGCACCGGTGAAGCCTGAGGTCGTCGATTCAGAAATGGAACCAAACGAAGTGGTACAGCTGCTCCGTTGGCCACCTGCGGTTTTCTTATCCACACCTGTGCGTGCGAAAACGGCCACTTTAATGCTGAAGGCTCCTATCAAAATATCGAGTTTGGCACGGCGCGCGGGCATGCCTTTAGAGGAGTGCCTGCTGTTTGTTGGAGCGCTTCCCCATGTGAAGCGCTATCAGCGGCCGCCGGATACCTTTGCGTCAAGCAGCTTCTTTGGTCCGTCTTCACAGCCATTCTCCGAATCTGCATCTTCAGACTCAGTTTTAAATTCTAAAAATTCGGGCGCTAAAGACAGTCAACTTGTGAATCGTGGCGGCATTATTTCCCGTATTCGTGAGCGCTTGGGACTAAAACGATGAGCAACGCTGGCGAACTAAAAATTCTGATTACGGGCACCGTAGGGGCAGGAAAAACGACCGCTATTGCGGCAGTGAGTGATACCAAGCCACTGAGTACTGAAGTGCGCAACAACGACGCCTCGGTATCCAAAGCCTTGACAACCGTCGGTATGGACTACGGGGAGTTGGCTTTGGGCGGAGGAGAGGTGCTGCGACTGTATGGCACGCCAGGCCAAGAACGATACGATTTCATGTGGAAGATATTGGTGAAGGGTGCGCTTGGCTTGATGATATTGATAGACAACAGCCGCCCGGACCCACTGGGCGATCTCCAGACGTACCTGGACGGTTTCTCTGACTTCCTTGCCAATTCACCTTGTGTGGTGGGAGTCGGGCGCATGGAAAATTATCCTAATCCTGGTTTGGATATGTTTGCTGAGTTGATGGAGCGCGCCGGTGTCAGATGCCCGGTGGTATCCCTGGATGTTCGCATTCGCGAACAGGTGGTAGGGCTGCTCGACTTGTTACTGGTTCAAATGGAGACAGATGAGTGACTGCATTCGAATTCAACAAACCGCACGCCTTACTTAAAGTTAAGGACATCCTGCATAAGTCTCCCTAAGGTCTGGTAGCAGTCAGGTTTTCGTGGCATCGTCACCCTCATGAAGCAATCGAGCCTTGATCTGAACCTCG
>JBBSUJ010000036.1:0-30824 GCA_038235025.1 Burkholderiales bacterium | reverse complement strand
CTCAATGGCTGATTTTTATCTGGCCTCCTTGTCTTTGAGTTTCAAGCAGGGGGAAGTAGCGAAGGGCGTAGCCCGTATCGGATTCCCCCTGCTTGTGGTGCATCAGAACGGCTCGTGAGGCTCCTGTGCTGCTGGCATCGCTTTGCCTTCTCTGCGCTCACCCTCGCGGGCCTTGATCCGCGTCTTGGCCGCCATGGTGCTGTGCCTGAACCGGTACGACTCGTTGCCCGTCTCCACGATGTGGCAGTGGTGAGTAAGCCGGTCCAGCAGCGCCGTCGTCATCTTGGCGTCCATGAACACGGCCGACCATTCCGAGAAGCTCAGGTTGGTGGTGATCACCACGCTGGTGTGCTCGTACAGCTTGGAGAGCAGGTGAAACAACAAGGCACCACCGGCCTGGCTGAAAGGCAAATATCCCAGCTCGTCCAGGATGACCAGGTCCATGCGCATCAACGCCAGCGCGATGCGTCCGGCCTTGCCATCGCGTTTTTCTTTCTCCAGTTCATTGACCAGATCCACCGTGGAATAGAAACGCACCCGTTTGCCTTTTGCGGCAATGCCCGCCACCCCAATGGCGGTTGCTAGGTGCGTCTTGCCCGTTCCAGGCCCGCCGATGAGGACCGCGTTTTGGGCGGTATCGGTGAACTTCAATGTGGCCAGTTGCTTGACCAGTTTTTGGTCCACCTGGGCACCCTCAAAGTCAAAGCCCGCAAGGTCTCGGTGCAATGGGAATTTGGCCGCTTTCATCTGGTGGCGTACCGAGGCGCTCGCCCGCTGCGTGTGTTCGGCTTGCAGCAGGTGTTTGATCAACCAGCGCGAGGTTTGCAGGCCCACATCCGTGGCCTTGCCCTCGTGTGTGGTCAATTCATCCCACGCCGCGCTCATGCCGTGCAGACGCAGCTCTTTGAGTTCGACACCTATATCACGCTGCATGGCGGACCTGCGCCATGATCTTGTCGCCGCCATCGCGGCGCATCAAGCCTTGACGTCTTTGCCAGCATGGGCACGCCAAGCACGGATGAAGTCGGTGACGCGGCTGTAGCAGCCCCCGTAACCGCTGGCCTTAATTTGCGCAAACAAGGCTTTGCCCGTTCGCCGGTCTTGCTTGGGGCGCCCAGCGTCAGCCTTGAGCGCTTGTTCCAGCTCAGCCATAAAGCCGCCAAGCTTGCCAAATCCCACCGCCCTGCTGTAGGTCGGCTCCTTGACCGCTTCTGGCGTTCTGAGCCACCTGCGCACTGTGTTGCGCGACAACCCCGTGCGTTTGGTGATCTCATGCAGCGACAGCTTGTCGCGCACATACATCCGACGAATTCTTCACAACATTTCCATGGTGATCACCTTTTTGCTCCTGCCCAAAAAATAGGCAGAGCCAGTAAAACACCTGGGTCAGTTTTGAGTCGGCGCTATGCCCTCAAGTGGGTCAGTTTTAGGTCGGCGGCAACAGGTATGTGAATATCTACATTTTTTGAAGTAACCGCGCTGCTTCACGCGCAAAGTAGGTCAGCACCCCATCGGCCCCGGCGCGCTTGAACGCCAGCAGGCTTTCCATCATCACGGCGTCATGGTTGAGCCAGCAGTTTTGCGCGGCGGCTTTCAGCATGGCGTATTCGCCGCTCACCTGGTAGGCAAAGGTGGGAACATGAAATTCATCCTTCACCCGGCGCACGATGTCGAGGTACGGCATGCCGGGTTTCACCATGACCATGTCAGCGCCTTCGGCAATGTCGAGGGCTACTTCGCGCAGGGCCTCGTCGCTGTTGCCGGGGTCCATTTGGTAGACGTTTTTATCGGCTTTACCCAAGGCGCCGCGGGTGCCCACAGCGTCGCGAAACGGCCCATAAAACGCGCTGGCGTACTTGGCGCTGTAGGCCATGATGCGGGTGTGAATGTGGCCGTGGGCCTCCAGCGCCTCGCGGACCGCGCCAATGCGGCCGTCCATCATGTCGCTGGGGGCGACGATGTCTACGCCCGCCTCGGCGTGAGTTACGGCCTGACCGACCAGAATTTCCACCGTGGCGTCGTTCAGGATGTAGCCGGTGTCGTCGAGCAGGCCGTCTTGCCCGTGGCTGGTGTAGGGGTCGAGCGCCACATCGGTCATGACGCCCAGGCCTGGAAATTCTTTTTTCAACGCCCGTACAACGCGCGGAATCAGGCCATCAGGACGGAGCGCCTCCTTGCCATCGGGCGTTTTGAGGGCGGCGTCGATGGCCGGGAACAAGGCCAGTACAGGAATGCCCAGCTGCACACATTCCTCCGCGATGGGCAGCAGCAAGTCGAGACTGACGCGGTCTACGCCGGGCATCGACGTTACAGCGTCACGCCGGTTCGTACCCTCATGCACAAACACGGGGTAAATAAGATCGTGCGCGATAAGGCGGTTTTCGCGAACCAGGTTGCGGGTGAAAGCGTCGCGGCGCAAACGCCGTGGGCGTGCGGCAGGAAAAGGGGCGGGGCTGGAGAGGTGCATTGGGAAAATTGTGCACCACCCCACAGCGCCAGGCATGCGCACCTAAACTCATCGCATGCTTTGGATCAAATCTCTTCATATCGTGTTCGTGGTCAGCTGGTTTGCGGGGCTGTTCTACTTGCCACGCATCTTTGTCAACTTGGCCATGGTGGCTCCGGGCTCGGTAGCCGAACGCGAGCGGCTGATACTGATGGCCAAGAAGCTTATGCGTTTCAGCACGTTGCTGGCAGTGCCCGCCGTGGGCTTTGGACTGTGGCTTTGGCTGGGTTACCGCATTGGTATGGGGCCGGGCAACGGCTGGATGCATGCCAAGCTGGCCTTGGTATTGCTGGTACTGGGTTACCACCACTCTTGCGGCGTGTTGCTGCGCAAGTTTGTGGCCGAGCGCAATACGCGCAGCCATCGCTGGTACCGGTTCTTCAATGAAGTGCCGGTGGTGTTGCTGCTGATCATCGTGGTGCTGGTCGTAGTCAAGCCTTTCTGAAGCTGCGCGGGCAGCGCGTGCTGCCCCACACTCTCATGCCCAAAACCACCGCCTGGCCGCTTTCCCTTGTTTATGCGGCGCTGATCGTATTTGCAAGCCTGTTCCCGTTTGAGGGCTGGCGCGCGCAGGGCATTGATCCTTGGGTTTTTTTGTTTGACCGGCTACCGCCGCATTACTGGACCGGTTTCGATGTGGCCAGCAACGTAGCGGGCTATTTACCGCTGGGGTTCCTGCTGGCCGTGGCCCTGTCGCGCACTGAGAGTACCAAGGGGCGGCGGCGGTACCTGCTTGTGGCGGTGCTGGCGGGCGGGATCCTATCGCTCTGCCTGGAGTTTTTGCAGATTTACCTGCCCAAACGGGTCCCGTCCAATATGGATTTGCTGCTCAACACGATGGGCACGCTGCTCGGCGCAGTCACCGCATTCGTGCTTGAGCGCCGAGGTCTGCTGAGCCAATGGAGCCGGTTTCGCGAGCGCTGGTTTGTCCGGGATTCGCACGGTGCGCTGGTGCTGCTGGCGCTGTGGCCGTGGGCGCTGCTGTTTCCGGCAGCCGAACCTTTCGGCCTTGGGCAGCTGGTGGAACGGCTTGAGCGTGTGATGGCGAATTGGCTCGATGGCACACCGTTCCTGGACTGGCTGCCAGTCCGGCAGAACCCCCTGTTGCCGCTGACGCCTGCGGCGGAAACAGTCTGCGTAGCGCTAGGCCTTTTGGTGCCGTGCTTGCTTGCTTTTAGCATTGCCTGGCCGCGCACCAGGCGAATCGCGCTGGTTACGCTTATTGCCTTGGTGGGGGTAGGCGCTACTGCCCTGTCGTCTGCGCTCAGCTGGGGTCCTTCGCACGCCTGGGCATGGCTGAGCACGCCAGTTCTGGCGGGCATTGTGATGGGCTTGCTGCTGGCAGGTGCCGCGTCAGGGCTGCGTCCGCGTGCCTGCGGGGTGCTGATGCTGGTCGTGCTCAGCTTGCACTTGGCGATTTTGAACGACGCGCCGACGAGTGCATATTTTGCACAGACGCTCATGGACTGGGAGCAAGGCCGCTTTATTCGATTTTATGGCATTGGCCAATGGCTGGGGTGGTTGTGGCCGTTCGCTGCCCTTGTCTATATGTTGCGCCTCAGCTCACGCCGCGCCCTGCCCGAGCGCTCCGAACGGTCCGATAAAGCTGCTCAAGAGCCTTTGGTGTAGAGGTGCAGTGCGTATGCGTGTGATGATGCCCCTTGTGGCTAAAGCGTGAGGCAGAGGGTCTCTAGAATCAGGGGCATGAGCTATTTTGAACGCCACATCTTTTTTTGTGTGAACGATCGCGCCAATGGCGAGGAGTGCTGCGCCCACCAAGGCGCTGAGGCGGCGCTCAAGCATTGCAAATCTCGCGTTAAATCCGCCGGGTTGAACGGCCCCGGCAAGGTGCGTGTAAACAAGGCCGGTTGTTTGGATCGCTGTGCGGCAGGACCGGTTGCGGTGGTGTACCCGGAGGGCGTTTGGTACAGCTACGTTGACGCTAGCGATATCGACGAAATCGTTGATTCGCACCTCATCCGGGGCGAAATTGTGTCCCGTCTTCTCACGCCGCCGGAACTTGGGCGCTGATATTGGCTCCGTGCACTGCGCCGGCTGTATTTGATCTTGCCGGCTTCGACAGGCGAGAGAAAACCGGTATTCGAGGTAAACAGAGAAACCGTCCCTCGCTATGAAAAGAACCGTATTTTGAACGCTCAAACTGAACGCTTGCAGCTCAGTGGCGTCGCTGGCGCGGTAGAAGCGCTGCGCGATCGGGCTGAGCCCGAGCGCGGCGTGGCGGTCATCGCGCACCCGCATCCGCTCTTTGGCGGCACCATGGACAACAAGGTAGTGCAGATGCTGGCGCGCGCCTGCGTGCAATCGGGTTTTACTGCGGTGCGTTTCAACTTTCGCGGCGTGGGCGCTAGCGCAGGCACGTACGACGAAGGCCGCGGCGAGCTTGCTGATTTGCTGGGTGTTGTTGAGCAGGTAGCGCCTGCTGGCCCGCTGGTGCTTGCGGGGTTTTCTTTTGGCGCTTTCGTCACTACGCACGCTTTGAAGCAGCTATGGGGCGCGCGCAATATCAGCCATGTTGTGCTGATCGGAACAGCGGCAAGCCGTTTCGCTATTGCCGAGGTGCCTCCTGAAGCGCATGCGAGTACGCTGGTACTGCACGGAGAAACCGACGACACCGTGCCATTGGCAAGCGTGCTGGATTGGGCGCGTCCGCAGTCACTCCCCGTTACCGTAGTGCCTGGAGTCGCACATTTCTTTCACGGACAATTGCCCTTGCTAAAGAGTCTGGTGGCGCGCCATCTCCGGCACCCGGCGCGCAGTCTGCCGTCTTGATGACCTACTGGTTATACGAGCGGCTCTTCTTTTCGCCGCGCGCAGCCTGACCCACCTTCTTTCCGCCGCGCCCGACGTGGCTGCGACCGGTCCCTTCTCACCCGTTTTGTTTACCTGATTTTCTCTATGAACAGATTGCTTCGCGCTTTTCGCTTTTTCGCTACCCCCCTCATGGCTGTCGCTGTAGCCACATCCGCGTTGGCTCAGGCGCCGCAGCCACCCGAGATCGCTGCGCGCAACTATTTGTTGATGGATGCGACCTCGGGGCAAATTTTGGCGGCCAAAGACATCGATGCACCCGTCGAACAGGCGTCTCTTACCAAGCTCATGTCGGCTTACGTGGTGTTTGATGCCCTGCGTGCCAAGAAAATCACGCTGGAGCAAAAACTACCAGTCAGCGAGCGAGCCTGGAAAATGCCGGGCTCGCGCATGTTCATCGATCCCAAAATGCAGGTGCCTGTAGACGACCTCATCAGCGGCATGATCATTCAGTCGGGCAATGATGCCACCATGGCGCTGGCGGAGGGAGTGGGTGGCACGGCCGAGCAGTTTGTCAAAATGATGAACGACCAAGCCGCCGCCATGGGACTCAAAGGTAGCGGCTACAAAAATCCCGAGGGCTTGACCGAGCCTGGCCATGTCACGACGGCTCGCGACCTAGCGGTTATTACGTTGCGTCTGCGGCAGGACTTTTCCGAGTACATGCATTACTACTCGACCAAAGAGTACCGGTACGCAGGCACTCCTGCTTCTAACAGCAATAACCGCAACCTGCTGCTGTACCGCGACCCCTCAGTGGATGGGATGAAGACCGGCCACACCGCCGCGGCCGGCTACTGCCTCGTTTCCACTGCACAGCGCGAGTTTCCCAACGTCGGCCCACGCCGTTTGATCTCTATCGTGCTTGGTGCTACCAGTGAGAACGCCCGAGCCAATGAAAGCCAGAAGCTGCTCAACTGGGGATACACGGCGTTTGATGCCGTCAAACTTTTTGAGGTCAATCAGCCGGTAGACACGCCAGCCGTCTGGAAGGGCACTCAAAACACCCTCAAGATCGGTAGTCCCGGGGCCATTGTCATCGCGGTGCCCGCAGGTACCGCCGGCAAGGTGACAACTCAAGTGGTTCGCCAGGACCCTTTGGTGGCCCCTTTCACTAAAGGGCAAGCAGTGGGTACGCTCAAAGTCATGGCGGGTGGTGAGACAGTTCGCGAAGTACAGTTACTAGCGCTGGAAGACGTGCCCCAAGCGGGCATCTTCGGCCGTGCGTGGGACGCGATTCGCTTGTGGATCAAGTAAACCGAGGCGCGCACTTGCGGCCGGCCTATTGCTGGGTTAAGTACGCTCTGCTACAGTAGCAGGCTTTTCGGAATTTCCGAAGGGATCCGCGTTTTCGGTATTCACGGTAACGAACGCGCCAGTTTTTTACGCCAATTTCACGTTTTAGGGACGACAGTATTCATGCCAACCATTAACCAGCTCGTGCGTCACGGGCGCGAGGTCGAAAAGACCAAGTCCAAAAGCCCGGCCATGGAAAATTCGCCGCAGCGCCGCGGCGTTTGCACCCGCGTTTACACCACGACTCCTAAGAAGCCCAACTCTGCGCTGCGCAAAGTTGCCAAGGTTCGCCTGACGAACGGTTTCGAAGTCATTTCCTACATCGGCGGCGAAGGCCACAACCTGCAAGAGCACAGCGTTGTGTTGGTGCGCGGCGGTCGCGTCAAGGATTTGCCGGGTGTGCGTTACCACATCGTGCGCGGTTCGCTCGACTTGCAAGGTGTCAAAGACCGCAAGCAGTCGCGCTCGAAGTACGGCGCGAAGAAGCCCAAGGTCAAGTAATTCCGGGGTCATCAGGCTCTGCGTATTTTTGAAAAATCCGGTGTTTGCCGAGCCTTGGCGGGCTGTGCAAGCGTAGTGACCCCAAACGCAAATGTCTTGCGCGGGTCGAGTAAGTGAGAGTTCTGTATGACTCTCGCGGCGTTCTGAAAAGACGCCAACTGAAGCAAATTTTGAGGTGAAAAATGCCACGTCGTCGCGAAGTTCCCAAGCGTGAAATTCTGCCGGACCCTAAATTCGGTAATGTAGAGCTGTCCAAATTCATGAACGTGATCATGGAAGGCGGCAAAAAAGCTGTGGCCGAACGCATCATTTACGGTGCACTTGACCTGATCGAGAAGAAAAATCCTGACAAAGATCCCTTGGAGGCTTTCGTTGTTGCTATTAATAACGTCAAGCCTATGGTCGAAGTCAAGTCGCGTCGCGTCGGCGGTGCGAACTACCAAGTGCCTGTGGAAGTGCGCCCGGTGCGTCGCTTGGCTCTGTCCATGCGCTGGATCAAAGAAGCCTCCCGCAAGCGCGGTGAAAAATCTATGGCTCAGCGCCTGGCCAACGAAATTCTGGAGGCCACGGAAGGCCGAGGCGGTGCCATGAAGAAGCGCGATGAAGTGCACCGTATGGCGGAAGCGAACAAGGCCTTCAGCCACTTCCGCTTCTAAGTTTCGTCCCCACATTCCGAAGGTTGGAAGCCCGACCCGCCTGTTCTGGCGGGCGGGCTTTCAGCCGTTAACGAAAGACCATCATGGCACGCAAGACCCCCATTGAGCGCTACCGCAACATCGGTATCTCTGCACACATCGACGCTGGTAAGACCACTACCACCGAGCGCATTCTTTTTTATACCGGCGTGAATCACAAAATTGGTGAAGTGCACGACGGCGCTGCCACCATGGACTGGATGGAGCAAGAGCAAGAGCGCGGCATCACGATTACCTCGGCTGCGGTGACCTGCTTCTGGAAGGGCATGGATCTGTCTTACCCCGAGCACCGCTTCAACATCATCGACACCCCCGGTCACGTCGACTTCACCATCGAGGTGGAGCGTTCCATGCGCGTGCTCGACGGCGCCTGCATGGTTTACTGTGCCGTGGGCGGCGTGCAGCCGCAGTCGGAAACTGTCTGGCGTCAGGCCAACAAATACAAGGTTCCGCGCCTTGCGTTTGTGAATAAGATGGACCGCACTGGTGCCAACTTCTTCAAGGTCTACGACCAGATGAAGGCGCGCCTCAAAGCGAATCCCGTACCCGTCGTTATTCCAATTGGCGCAGAAGACAAGTTTGTCGGTGTGGTCGATCTGCTCAAGATGAAAGCCATCATCTGGGATGAGGCATCCCAAGGCATGAAGTTCGAGTACCAGGAAATTCCCGCCGACTTGGTCGAATTGGCCAAAGAGTGGCGCGAGAAGATGGTCGAGTCCGCTGCTGAAGCGAACGAAGAGCTGATGAACAAGTACCTCGAAGACGGTGAATTGAGCGAGGACGAAATCAAGGCAGGCCTGCGTGCGCGCACCATAGCTACGGAAATTCACCCCATGCTGTGTGGAACCGCGTTCAAGAATAAAGGCGTACAGCGCATGCTGGATGCCGTGATCGACTACCTGCCTGCGCCCACCGACATTGAGGATGTCAAGGGCACAGACGATGATGAAGAGCCGACCACCCGCAAGGCCGACGACTCCGAAAAGTTTTCTGCGCTGGCATTCAAGCTTATGACCGACCCCTTTGTCGGTCAGCTGACGTTCGTGCGCGTTTACTCCGGCGTTCTGACCAAAGGCGACACCGTCTACAACTCGATCAAAGGCAAAAAAGAGCGCATCGGCCGCATCGTGCAGATGATGGCCAACGACCGTGTCGAAGTGGACGAGATTCGTGCCGGCGACATCGCAGCTTGCGTAGGCTTGAAGGACGTCACCACTGGCGAAACACTGTCGGACATCGGCTCTCCCATCATTTTGGAGCGCATGATTTTCCCGGAGCCCGTGATTTCGCAGGCCGTGGAACCCAAGACCAAAGTGGATCAGGAAAAAATGGGCATCGCTTTACAGCGTTTAGCTGCAGAAGATCCATCGTTCCGCGTGAAGACCGACGAAGAATCGGGCCAGACCATCATCTCTGGCATGGGCGAGCTGCACCTGGAAATTTTGGTTGATCGCATGAAGCGCGAATTCGGTGTGGAAGCCAACGTTGGCAAGCCGCAAGTCGCCTATCGCGAAACCATCCGCAAGACGGTGGAAGACGCAGAAGGTAAATTTGTGCGTCAGTCTGGCGGTAAGGGTCAATACGGCCACGTGGTGCTCAAGATAGAGCCCAACGAAGTGGGTAAAGGTATTGAGTTCGTCGACGCCATCAAGGGCGGCGTGGTGCCGCGCGAGTACATTCCTGCGGTCGAAAAGGGTATCCGTGAAGCCGTGACGCAAGGCGTGCTGGCTGGCTATCCGGTAGTAGACGTAAAGGTCACGCTGCACTTCGGCTCCTACCACGATGTGGACTCTAACGAGCTTGCGTTCAAGATGGCGGCTATCTTCGGTTTTAAGGAAGGCGCCCGTAAGGCCAACCCTGTGATCCTCGAGCCAATGATGGCCGTGGAAGTCGAGACGCCTGAAGACTACGCCGGTAACGTGATGGGCGATTTGTCCTCGCGCCGTGGCATGGTTCAAGGTATGGAAGACATTCCTGGCGGTGGCGGAAAAGCGATCAAGGCTGAAGTGCCGTTGTCAGAGATGTTTGGCTATTCGACTACGTTGCGCTCCGCTACACAAGGTCGCGCCACGTACACGATGGAATTCAAACATTACGCAGAAGCTCCGCGTAATGTGTCTGAGGCCATCATGGCGGCGCGCGCTAAGTGAAGACACTGTTGCGCATGAAGACCATGCGTGACGTTTTATGTAGCCGAATGGCTGCTGGCGCTTAGTCCAAAAAGCTAGTAGCTATTGTTTGAATAGCAATCTTTCGCAGTCTGCGATCCGGTGCCTTCCTGTTGTTCTGTGCGGGAAGAATCAGCAATCGGGTGCAGACGTTAAACCTGTACACAGACGTTGCTCTTTGGAGAATTGAAAAATGGGAAAAGAAAAGTTTGAGCGGACGAAGCCGCACGTCAACGTTGGCACGATTGGTCACGTGGACCACGGCAAGACAACGCTGACGGCGGCGATTGCAACCGTGCTGTCGAAAAAATTTGGTGGCGAAGCCAAAGACTATTCGCAGATTGACAACGCGCCCGAAGAAAAAGCGCGTGGCATCACAATTAACACTTCGCACGTTGAGTACGAGACCGGTGCGCGCCACTACGCACACGTCGACTGCCCTGGCCATGCTGACTATGTGAAAAACATGATCACCGGTGCTGCCCAGATGGACGGCGCCATTTTGGTCTGCTCTGCTGCTGACGGCCCAATGCCCCAGACCCGTGAGCACATCCTGCTGGCTCGTCAGGTGGGCGTACCTTACATCATCGTGTTTTTGAACAAATGCGACATGGTCGACGACGAGGAGCTCCTTGAGCTTGTCGAAATGGAAGTGCGCGAGCTTCTCGACAAATACAATTTCCCTGGCGACGACACCCCGATCATTCGCGGTTCTGCCAAACTCGCCCTCGAAGGCGATACGGGCCCTATGGGCGAGCAAGCCATCATGAAGCTGGCTGAAGCACTCGATACTTACATTCCACAGCCAGAACGCGCAATCGATGGTGCTTTCCTGATGCCTGTGGAAGACGTGTTTTCCATCTCTGGTCGCGGCACTGTCGTTACTGGTCGTATCGAGCGCGGTATTGTCAAAGTTGGCGAAGAAATCGAAATCGTCGGCATCATTGACACCGTCAAAACTACCTGCACTGGCGTGGAAATGTTCAGAAAGCTGCTCGACCAAGGCCAAGCTGGCGACAACGTTGGTCTGCTACTGCGCGGCACCAAGCGCGAGGACGTCCAGCGCGGCCAAGTGCTGTGCAAGCCAGGCTCCATCAAGCCGCACACGCACTTCACTGCTGAGGTTTATGTGTTGTCCAAGGATGAAGGTGGTCGTCACACGCCATTCTTCAACAACTACCGTCCACAGTTTTACTTCCGTACGACGGACGTGACGGGTGCTATCGAGCTGCCAGAAGGCAAAGAGATGGTCATGCCAGGCGACAACGTGTCAATCACGGTCAAGCTGATCAACCCCATCGCTATGGAGGAAGGTCTGCGCTTCGCTATTCGCGAAGGCGGTCGTACCGTGGGCGCAGGGGTTGTGGCAAAAGTTCTTGCTTAACTTTGAGACTGAAGGGGTATAGCTCAATTGGCAGAGCGTCGGTCTCCAAAACCGAAGGTTGTAGGTTCGATTCCTACTGCCCCTGCCATCTTTATGGTGGCACTTAAAAGCCCGCCCTGTATGGTGGGCTTCGGTGTCTTCTGGGCGTCGGATTTGAACGAAAGAAAGTATGGCAGCATCACAGGTAGAGACGGTAAGCACCACTGCGGATAAGGCGAAATTAGCGGGGTCCGCGCTGCTTCTGATGGCGGCTTTGGTTGGATTTTACGTGCTTGCGAACGAGGGGGTTGTTGTCCAATGGGCTGCGCTGGGTGTGGGCCTGGTTGCGGCGGCTGTTGTATTTTTTCTGTCTGAGGCCGGGCGACGCTTGGGGGGATTTTTTCGGGATTCGTGGCGGGAAGTTAAAAAAGTTGTCTGGCCTACCCGGAAAGAAACAATCCAAATGACCGCTTATGTGTTTGGTTTTGTGGTGGTCATGTCGATATTTTTGTGGCTTACAGATAAGACGTTGGAGTGGGTTTTTTATGACCTCATTCTGGGTTGGAGGAATTAATGACAGTATCGTCTGAAGTTACTGGAGTGGTGGCCTTGGGAAGCGCTGAATTGGGCAATCCTGATTTGAGCTGGTACATCGTTCATGCCTATTCGGGTATGGAAAAAGCCGTGGAGCGAAACATCGCTGAGCGCATCGCGCGCGCGGGAATGCATTCTAAATTTGGCCGTGTATTGGTTCCCACCGAAGAGGTGGTGGAAATGAAAAACGGTCAGAAGAAAACTACAGAGCGCCGACTTTTTCCTGGGTACGTATTTGTCGAAATGGTGATGGACGACGAGTCTTGGCACTTGGTGAAGCACACTAATAAAGTCACCGGATTTGTTGGAGGCGCCAAGAATCGGCCCGCACCTATCTCTGAGGCGGAGGTGCAAAAAATTGTAAGCCAAATGCAAGAAGGCACGGAGAAGCCTCGACACAAAACCGAGTTCACGGTTGGCGAATACGTGCGCGTAAAGGAGGGTCCTTTTACTGATTTCAATGGCTCGGTGGAAGACGTCAATTACGAAAAAAGTCGTTTGCGAGTGTCGGTCATGATTTTCGGTCGTTCCACTCCGGTTGAACTTGAGTTTGGACAGGTTGAGAAGACCTGACCCGGTCGGTCTGTGCTTTCCGACTCGGCACAGTCTTTTAATTTGAGTCGTTAGCCCTGGGGAGCCGATTTTGCTATTCAACTTTCGGCGTTTGTACCCACAAGGAGTAAGTTATGGCGAAAAAAATCGTCGGCTTCATCAAGCTGCAAGTGCCAGCCGGTAAGGCCAATCCATCGCCCCCAATTGGTCCAGCGTTGGGCCAGCGCGGCCTCAATATCATGGAGTTTTGTAAGGCTTTTAACGCCCAGACTCAAGGTGTAGAGCCGGGTCTGCCACTGCCTGTGGTGATTACGGCCTTCGCAGATAAAAGTTTCACTTTCATCATCAAGACTCCTCCCGCGACAGTCTTGATCAAGAAGGCTATTAAGCTGGACAAAGGGTCTGCTAACGCGCTTAGCACCAAGGTCGGCAAGATCACGCGTGCGCAGTTGGAAGAAATCGCCAAGACCAAGATGAAGGATATGAACGCAGCGGATTTGGCCGCAGCGGTTCGTACCATTGCTGGTTCCGCCCGCTCAATGGGTGTATCCGTGGAGGGTCTGTAAATGGCCAAGCTAACAAAAAAACAAAAATTATTGCAAGGCAAGGTCGATAGCAACCGCCTTTACCCTTTGTCGGACGCCCTTGTTTTAGTCAAAGAGGCGGCAACTGCTAAATTTGACGAGTCCATCGACGTAGCTGTGCAGTTGGGTATCGATGCCAAAAAGTCTGATCAAGTGGTCCGTGGGGCTGTGGTGTTGCCCAACGGAACCGGCAAAACCGCGCGCGTGGCTGTATTCGCGCAAGGCGCAAAGGCTGATGAAGCCAGGGCCGCGGGTGCCGATGTGGTTGGCATGGAGGATTTGGCGGCACGTGTTAAGGCAGGTGATATGCCTTTCGACGTCGTGATAGCTGCGCCCGACGCGATGCGTGTTGTAGGTACTTTGGGGCAGATTTTAGGTCCGCGCGGTCTGATGCCTAACCCAAAGGTTGGCACCGTAACGCCTGACGTCGCTACTGCGGTCAGGAACGCCAAGGCGGGTCAAGTGCAATTCCGGGTGGACAAGGCTGGCATCGTACACGGCACGATTGGTCGTCGCTCCTTCGGTGACGAAAAGCTGCAAGGTAACTTAGCGGCTCTGGTCGAGGCGCTTATCAAAGCCAAACCTGCTACCAGCAAAGGCGTGTACTTGCGCAAAGTGGCGGTTTCTTCGACGATGGGTATTGGCGTTCGCATCGATACGCAGACCATTTCTGTATAGAAGTGTTTAGGTGGGCGGTAATGCTCACCTGATCGGTGGGCTGGGCGCATTTACTGCGGCCAGGCCATCCAAGACCGTTGGGGTGCCCTAGGGTACTTAAATTTTCGCCAACGCAGATGGCGATCTCACTGACTCAGGCTTTCCTGAACAGTTGGTCGCTGCAACCCGAGCGTGTTTCGAGCTTAGGCTTGATGCACTTTTAAAGGAGTAGACCTTGAGTCTTAATCGCAGTGAGAAAGAAGCGGTCATCACCGAAGTGACCAGCCTCGCCGCAAAAGCTCAAACGCTTGTGCTGGCGGAATACCGTGGAATCACGGTCGCAGACATGACCAGGTTGCGTTCCGATGCCCGCAGCAAAGGCGTAAGTCTTAGTGTTCTTAAGAACACTTTGGCACGTCGCGCAGTGGCTGGAAGCGGCTTTGAAGTTGTCGCAGATCAGATGACGGGTCCGCTGATTTATGGCTTTTCTGAAGACGCAGTAGCTGCCGCAAAAGTGGTAGCCGACTTTGCGAAAACCAACGACAAATTGGTAATTCGCGCTGGCGTTTTTGCAGGCAAAGCCTTAGACGTAGATGGCGTGAAGCAACTGGCCAGTATTCCTTCACGGGAAGTTTTGCTGGCTCAGGTTTGTGGACTTTTGATGTCTCCAATATCGCGCACCGCTGTAGTGCTGGGTGCCGTAGCGGCCAAAAAAGGCGAGAACGAAGCTGTGACGGCCTGAGCCTCCGGCTTAGTTCAATCAACCAATTGTTAGGAAATAAAATGGCATTCGACAAAGACACGTTTCTGACCGCACTCGACGGAATGACAGTAATGGAACTCAATGAGCTGGTAAAGGCCATTGAAGAGAAGTTCGGCGTAAGCGCTGCAGCAATGGCTGCCCCGGCTGCTGGCAGTGGTGGCGGCGCTGCTGCTGCCGAAGAGCAGACGGAATTTAACGTTGTGTTGCTCGAGGCTGGTGCCAATAAGGTGTCGGTTATTAAGGCGGTTCGTGAAATCACGGGTCTGGGCTTAAAAGAAGCCAAAGATGTGGTCGACGGCGCTCCTAAGGCGGTCAAAGAAGGCATGGCCAAAGCTGATGCCGAAGCTGCGAAAAAGAAGCTGGAAGATGCTGGCGCTAAGGCAGAGCTGAAGTAAGTCGCTTTCCTGCGGGCTGAGGCGCTCTGAAAAGGGCCCTCAGCCTTCGGTGCTTTTGAGCACCGTAGAGCACACCAACAAGCAGGGCGAGCCCCTACTTGTTAGTGTCTTCTGACGATTTCGACAGCAGAAGACGCCTTGGTTCGGGCGATGTGCAATGCATCGCCGTCCGCCATGGTTGGTAGTGGCCAACCCGCCAAGCCTGCAGTGCATCTCTGCAGGGCCTACGTCGCAGACTCAGGACTCTTGTCTTTTCCCGGAGATCTCATGGCCTATTCCTATACCGAACGCAAGCGGATTCGCAAAAGTTTCGGCAGCCGCGACAGCGTGCTGGAAGTTCCTTACTTGCTGCAGATGCAAAAGGATGCGTATACCGCCTTTCTGCAGCAAGGCATCCCCCCCAAAAAACGCTCGGTAGAAGGCCTGCAAGCGGCCTTCACCGCGGCTTTCCCTATTGTTTCGCACAATGGTTTCGTAGAAATGAAGTTTCTCGAATACAACTTGGCGAAACCGGCTTTTGACGTGCGGGAGTGCCAGACCCGAGGTCTCACTTTTGCTTCGGCAGTGCGTGCCAAAGTCCAGTTGATCATCTACGACAGAGAATCGTCAACGCCGCAGTCTAAGGTCGTGAAAGAGGTCAAAGAGCAAGAGGTTTACATGGGCGAGGTGCCGCTCATGACCGAAAAGGGTTCGTTCATCATTAATGGAACCGAGCGCGTGATCGTGTCTCAGCTGCACCGTTCACCTGGCGTGTTTTTTGAACATGACAAGGGAAAGACACACAGCTCAGGTAAGTTGCTTTTCTCCGCCCGCATCATTCCGTATCGAGGCTCGTGGCTCGATTTTGAGTTTGATCCAAAAGACATTCTGTATTTCCGCGTAGACCGACGCCGCAAAATGCCGGTAACGATCTTGCTTAAGGCGATAGGCCTCAATCCAGAGTCCATTTTGGCCAACTTCTTCGTCAACGATAACTTCCGTCTGATGGATAGCGGTGCCCAAATGGGTTTTGTCGCGGAACGTTTGCGTGGTGAAGTTGCTCGTTTTGACATCACGGACAAGTCTGGGAAAGTCGTTGTTGCAAAAGACAAGCGGGTCACTGCGCGACATACCCGCGAACTTGAAGACAGCAAGACCACGCACATAAGCGTGCCAGAGGACTTTTTGATCGGTCGTGTAGTCGCTCGCGGTGTCGTGGATCCCGACACGGGAGAAATCCTGGCGAAAGCCAATGAGGAGCTTACTGAGGCGCTGCTTAAAGCGCTTCGGTCCTCTGGGGTGCGAGATCTTCAGTGCATCTACACCAATGAGCTGGACCAAGGTGCCTACATCTCTAGTACTCTGCGCACCGACGAGACGGTAGACGAATTCGCCGCGCGTGTTGCCATTTACCGCATGATGCGCCCTGGTGAGCCGCCCACCGAAGACGCCGTGCAAGCTTTGTTCCAGCGCCTTTTCTACAACCCGGACACTTACGATCTTTCGCGTGTAGGGCGCATGAAGTTCAACGCAAAAATTGGTCGTGACGGATCTACGGGTCCCATGGTTCTTGCGAATGAAGACATTTTGGCGGTGGTGAAAATCCTGGTCGATTTGCGCAACGGCAATGGTGAGGTCGACGATATCGACCATTTGGGTAACCGTCGTGTGCGTTGTGTAGGTGAGCTGGCTGAAAACCAGTATCGCACCGGACTGGCGCGCATTGAGAAGGCAGTTAAGGAGCGACTGGGCCAGGCGGAGCAAGACCCGCTCATGCCACACGACCTGATCAATTCCAAACCGATCTCGGCGGCGCTTAAAGAGTTCTTTGGTGCTTCGCAGCTGTCACAGTTCATGGACCAGACCAACCCGCTGGCCGAGATCACGCACAAGCGCCGTGTATCCGCGTTGGGCCCAGGCGGTTTGACGCGAGAGCGTGCCGGATTCGAGGTGCGTGATGTACACGTCACTCATTACGGTCGTGTGTGCCCTATTGAAACACCAGAAGGTCCAAACATTGGTTTGATCAATTCTTTGGCGCTTTACGCACGCCTTAACGAATACGGGTTCATTGAAACCCCTTACCGGCGCGTTGCCGATGCCAAGGTAACCAACGACATCGACTACTTGTCGGCTATTGAGGAAGGCAAGTACATCATCGCGCAGGCCAACGCCACGCTTGATGAAGAGGGGCAACTAACCGGCGAATTGGTTTCTGCTCGAGAAAAAGGCGAATCAATTCTGGTTGGTGCAGACCGCGTGCAGTACATGGATGTATCTCCGGCGCAAATCGTCTCGGTCGCGGCTTCACTGGTGCCGTTCCTAGAGCACGACGATGCTAACCGCGCGTTGATGGGCGCGAACATGTCACGGCAGGCGGTGCCTGTGTTGCGTCCCGAAAAGCCAATGGTGGGAACGGGAATTGAGCGCGTGGCCGCTGTCGATTCGGGCACAGTCGTTACGGCGACGCGTGGCGGTGTGGTCGACTATGTCGACGCGACCCGCATTGTGATTCGTGTGAACGATGCCGAGGCGGTAGCGGGCGAGGTTGGTGTGGATATTTACAACCTCATCAAATACCAACGTTCGAACCAGAACACGAACATTCATCAGCGTCCTATTGTTAAGAAGGGCGATAAGCTTGCCAAAGGTGACGTCATCGCTGACGGCGCGTCCACGGACCTGGGCGAGATTGCCATTGGTCAGAACATGTTGATCGCGTTCATGCCTTGGAACGGTTACAACTTCGAGGATTCAATTCTCATCAGCGAAAGGGTCGTGGCCGAGGACCGTTACACCTCCATCCACATTGAGGAGCTGGTGGTGATGGCGCGCGACACCAAGCTGGGTGCAGAAGAAATTACGCGCGATATCCCGAACCTGTCTGAGCAGCAGCTAAATCGTTTGGACGAGTCGGGCGTAATCTATGTCGGTGCTGAAGTCATGCCAGGCGACACGCTGGTGGGCAAGGTCACACCAAAGGGTGAGACCACCTTGACGCCAGAAGAGAAGTTGCTACGAGCCATTTTTGGCGAGAAGGCCTCTGACGTGAAGGACACCTCGCTGCGGGTTGGCCAAGGCTCACAAGGCGTCGTTATTGATGTGCAGGTATTCACGCGCGAGGGTATTCAGCGCGACAAACGAGCCCAGCAAATTATTGATGACGAGCTCAAGCGGTTCCGCCTGGATCTAAACGACCAACTCCGCATCGTCGGCGATGACGCGTTTGCCCGTTTGGAAAAAATACTGGTAGGTCGCGTGGCCAATGGCGGTCCGCAAAAATTAGCAAAGGGCAGCAAAATCGACAAGGCCTACTTGGCCGCGCTTGATCGCTTCCATTGGTTTGACATTCGTCCCGCAGAGGACGACATTGCGAACCAACTCGAAAGCATCAAAAATTCGCTGGAGCAGACGCGCCACAGCTTCGACCTTGCGTTTGAAGAAAAACGCAAGAAACTGACGCAAGGAGACGAGCTGCCTGCGGGCGTGCTGAAGATGGTCAAGGTGTATTTGGCTGTCAAACGCCATCTGCAGCCTGGTGACAAAATGGCCGGACGCCACGGCAACAAAGGCGTTGTCTCCAAAATTGTGCCGGTGGAAGACATGCCCTACATGGCAGATGGGACGCCCGCCGATATCGTGCTCAATCCCCTCGGCGTGCCCTCGCGAATGAACGTCGGTCAGGTGCTGGAAGTGCATTTGGGATGGGCCGGCAAGGGAATTGGTCACCGCATCGGTGACATGTTGCAGCAGGAGGCCAAAGTGGCAGAGCTGCGCGCATTCATTGAAGAGGTCTACAACGGCTCGGGCCGGAAAGAAGATCTGAACAAGTTGTCTGACGACCAGGTCATGGAGATGGCCGGTAACCTTTCTACCGGTGTGCCTTTTGCCACGCCGGTGTTCGACGGCGCGACCGAAGGAGATATCGGCACCATGTTGGCGCTGGCATACCCGGAAGAGATCGCCAAGAAGAAGGGCCTCACGCCTACCCGTACGCAAGCGTATTTGTATGACGGCCGCACCGGTGAAGCGTTTGAGCGCCCGACCACCATTGGTTACATGCACTTCTTGAAGTTGCACCACTTGGTGGACGACAAGATGCACGCGCGTTCCACCGGTCCTTACTCGCTGGTTACGCAGCAGCCTTTGGGAGGCAAGGCGCAGTTTGGTGGACAGCGTTTCGGCGAGATGGAGGTATGGGCACTGGAAGCGTACGGCGCCGCCTACGTGCTGCAAGAGATGCTGACCGTCAAGTCCGACGACGTAGTGGGCCGTACCAAGGTCTACGAGAGCATCGTCAAAGGCGAGCACACCATCGAGGCCGGTATGCCGGAATCGTTCAACGTGCTGGTCAAGGAAATTCGTTCGTTGGGTCTCGACATGGAACTGGAGCGCTCTTGAGCGCCATGACCCGTCGTGTGGACAGCCGATTGAATGCGCTGTCCGCGCTCCCAACCGTTTAAGGAAAGAGTTTTATGAAATCGTTACTCGACCTGTTCAAGCAATTCACGCCCGACGAGCATTTCGATGCCATTCGTGTCGGCATGGCCTCTCCCGAAAAGATCCGCTCGTGGTCATTCGGTGAGGTTAAGAAGCCTGAGACCATCAACTACCGCACGTTCAAGCCTGAGCGTGATGGTTTGTTTTGCGCCAAGATTTTTGGCCCTATCAAGGACTATGAGTGCCTGTGCGGCAAGTACAAACGCCTCAAGCACCGTGGTGTCATCTGCGAGAAGTGCGGCGTTGAAGTCACGCAGACCAAAGTTCGCCGCGAGCGCATGGGCCACATTGACCTGGCGGCGCCTTGCGCGCATATCTGGTTCTTGAAGTCGTTGCCGTCTCGTTTGGGCATGGTCCTCGATATGACGCTGCGCGACATTGAGCGCGTACTTTATTTTGAAGCTTATGTCGTGACCGATCCAGGCATGACGCCGCTGAAGAAATTCGGCATCATGAGTGAGGACGACTACGACGCCAAGTTCAAAGAATACGGCGACGAATTCGTCGCCAAGATGGGCGCAGAAGGCATTCGCGATTTGCTCGAATCGATTGAGATCGATAGCGAGATCGAACGTCTTCGCGGTGACTTGACTGGCTCCGAAGTCAAGGTCAAGAAGAATTCCAAGCGACTGAAGGTTTTGGAAGCCTTCAGGAAGTCCGGGATCAAGCCCGAATGGATGGTGCTGGAAGTACTGCCCGTGCTGCCACCGGACCTGCGCCCGCTGGTGCCGCTGGATGGTGGACGTTTTGCCACGTCGGATCTGAACGATCTGTATCGCCGCGTCATTAACCGCAACAGCCGTTTGCGCCGTTTGCTGGAGTTGAAGGCGCCCGAAATCATTGCACGCAATGAAAAGCGCATGCTGCAGGAATCGGTTGATTCGTTGCTGGACAACGGCCGTCGTGGTAAGGCTATGACGGGTGCCAATAAGCGAGCCCTCAAGTCGCTTGCAGACATGATCAAGGGAAAAAGCGGTCGTTTCCGCCAGAACTTGCTGGGCAAGCGGGTCGATTACTCTGGCCGTTCGGTCATTGTGGTGGGCCCAACGCTCAAGCTGCACCAGTGCGGCTTGCCTAAGCTGATGGCGCTTGAATTATTCAAGCCCTTCATCTTCTCGCGGCTCGAGGCCATGGGCATCGCGACCACGATCAAGGCTGCCAAGAAGGAAGTCGAATCGGGTACGCCGGTGGTGTGGGACATCCTGGAAGAGGTGATTAAAGAGCACCCCGTGATGCTCAACCGAGCGCCTACACTGCACCGCCTGGGTATCCAGGCGTTCGAACCCATCCTGATCGAAGGCAAGGCAATCCAGCTGCATCCTTTGGTGTGCGCTGCATTCAACGCCGACTTTGACGGTGACCAGATGGCTGTGCACATTCCGTTGTCGGTAGAAGCGCAAATGGAAGCCCGCACGCTGATGCTGGCTTCCAACAACGTGCTGTTCCCGGCATCGGGCGAGCCGTCCATCGTGCCGTCGCAAGACGTGGTGCTGGGCTTGTACTACGCCACCCGCGACCGTATCAACGCCAAGGGCGAAGGTTTGATCTTTGCCGACATCGGCGAAGTTCAGCGTGCGCTTGATGCCGATGAGGTGGAGCTCACTTCCAAGGTCAACGTACGCATAACTGAGTGGACCAAAGACAAGGCTACCGGCGAATTTGAGGCTTCGGCCAGCATTGTGGAGACCACCGTGGGTCGGGCTCTCTTGTCCGAAATTCTGCCCAAAGGTTTGCCGTTTTCGAACCTGAACAAAGCGCTGAAGAAAAAGGAAATCTCCAAACTCATCAACGCTTCGTTCCGCAAATGCGGTTTGAAGGAGACGGTGGTATTTGCCGATAAGTTATTGCAGAACGGTTTCCGTTTGGCCACCAAAGCCGGCATCTCCATCGCCATTGAAGACATGCTGGTGCCACCTCAGAAGCCCGCCATCATTGAAGCGGCGGAAAAAGAGGTCAAGGAGATCGAGCAGCAATATGTCTCGGGTCTGGTCACCTCCGGAGAGCGCTACAACAAGGTGGTGGATATCTGGGGCAAGGCTGGAGACGAAGTGTCCAAGGTCATGATGCAGCAGCTGGCCAAGCAAAAGACGACTGATCGTCACGGCAACGAAGTCGACCAGGAATCGTTCAACTCCATCTACATGATGGCCGACTCAGGCGCTCGAGGCTCTGCTGCGCAGATTCGCCAATTGGCCGGTATGCGCGGTTTGATGGCTAAGCCTGATGGCTCCATCATCGAAACGCCAATCACGGCCAACTTCCGTGAAGGCCTGAACGTGTTGCAGTACTTCATTTCGACGCACGGCGCGCGTAAAGGCTTGGCCGATACGGCGCTGAAGACGGCGAACTCGGGTTACCTGACGCGCCGTTTGGTGGACGTAACGCAGGACTTGGTAGTCACCGAGGACGATTGCGGCACCACCAACGGTGCGGTCATGCGCGCAATTGTGGAAGGTGGCGAAGTCATTGAATCGCTGCGCGACCGCGTTCTGGGTCGCACCGTAGCCGAAGAGGTTCTGCATCCAGAAAACCGCGCAGTGCTTGCTCCGGCAGGTCAAATGCTTGACGAAGACCTGATTGAACAGCTTGAGCTGGCCGGCGTGGACGAGGTGAAGGTGCGCACTGCGCTCACGTGTGAGACCCGTTTTGGCCTGTGTGCAGCCTGTTATGGCCGCGATCTGGGTCGCGGAGGATTGATCAACCTTGGCGAAGCTGTGGGTGTGATCGCTGCGCAGTCTATCGGCGAGCCAGGCACGCAGCTCACGATGCGCACGTTCCACATCGGTGGTGCCGCATCGCGCGCGGCTATTGCTTCCAGTGTTGAAGCCAAATCCAACGGTGTCGTCGGCTTTAATGCCGCCATGCGTTACGTGACCAACTCCAAAGGCGACTTGGTGGTGATTTCTCGCTCCGGTGAGATCACGATTCAGGACGAGCAGGGACGCGAGCGCGAGCGGCACAAAGTGCCGTATGGCGCAACGTTGACGGTCAAAGCCGATCAGCAGATCAAAGCCGGAACTATCCTGGCCAATTGGGATCCGCTCACCCGCCCCATCATTACCGAGTTCGCCGGTACGGCTCGATTCGAGAATGTGGAAGAAGGCTTGACGGTTGCTAAGCAGGTTGACGATGTCACCGGTCTTTCAACACTTGTCGTGATTGACCCCAAACGCCGAGGCTCGGCCAAGGTCGTCAAGCCGCAGGTGAAGCTGATCGATCCGTCGGGCAATGAGGTGAAGATTCCTGGCACCGATCACTCTGTGACCATTGGCTTCCAGATCGGCTCGCTGATCCAGGTGCGCGATGGCATGGACGTGGGGCCAGGTGAAGTGCTGGCCCGTATTCCCATCGAAGGCCAAAAGACCCGCGACATTACTGGGGGCTTGCCCCGAGTCGCCGAACTGTTCGAGGCGCGTACGCCAAAAGACAAGGGAACGCTGGCGGAAGCCACTGGTACCGTGTCTTTCGGCAAGGAAACCAAAGGCAAGATTCGTTTGCAGATCACCGACCCCGAAGGCAAAGTGTTCGAAGAGCTGATCCCCAAGGAAAAGAACGTTCTGGTGCACGAGGGCCAAGTGGTCAACAAGGGCGAAACCGTGATCGACGGCCCTGCCGATCCGCAGGACATCTTGCGTCTGTTGGGTATCGAAGAGCTGTCGCGATACATCGTCGATGAAGTGCAGGACGTGTACCGCTTGCAAGGCGTGAAGATCAACGACAAGCACATCGAAGTGATTGTTCGTCAGATGCTGCGCCGTGTGGTGGTCGAGAACGCAGGCGACTCGAACTACATTGCCGGCGAGCAGGTGGAGCGTTCTGAGATGCTCAACCGCAACGAGGCACTGCAGGCCGAGGGCAAGCTGCCAGCGACCTTCACCAACTTGTTGTTGGGTATTACCAAAGCATCCCTGTCGACCGACTCGTTCATCTCCGCGGCTTCCTTCCAGGAAACTACGCGCGTGCTGACCGAAGCTGCCATCATGGGCAAACGCGATGAATTGCGCGGCCTGAAAGAAAACGTCATTGTTGGCCGGTTGATCCCAGCTGGAACCGGCATGGCTTACCACCAGGCACGCAAGATCAAAGACGCCATGGACGACGCCGAGCGCCGCGCTATTGCCGAGGCTGAAGCCGAGGAAATGGCCGGCAACGAAGAGGGCGAAACGGTCGAAACCGCAAGCGACGACGCGGCAGCGGCTGCAGACTGACCGAATGCGCACGGCGGGGCGCTTATGCGCTTTCGCCGCCGCTCTGCGCTGTTGATGAAATCCCGACCTGCAGTCTGCAGCAGGCCGGGATTTTTTTTGGCTGACAGAACACGCGCTTCGCAGACGGCCATTTGCTAATTCAAATCAATCATTGGTTACTTTCCGTTTCCATAGTTGCGTCATTCATTCTTAGCCTACCCCCTTATGCCTCCTACTGAGCCTTCCAGGCCGAACAACTCTGCAGCAATGCACACCCGGCAGCCCGCCCTTGCGGCCCAAATCGCAGCGGCTGCACGCGGTTTGCAACATATCCGTGAAGGCCGCTCGGGCACCCACGCACTTACGGGCACCGCCGCAGCCGTGCGACCCGGCGCGCAAGCCTTGCTGTATCACGTGTTGCGCCATCTGGGCCTTGCACAAGTGCTGCGCAGTCGGTTGGCTCCGCGGCCGCCCCCACCGGCGGCCGATGCCTTGCTCTGCACCGCGCTAGCGCTGGGTGCGGCACCCGACGGCGTTGCCTACGAGCCGCATACCTTGGTGAACCAGGCAGTCGAAGCAGCGAAAGGCGAGTCTGCGACGCGCAAACAAGCGGCATTTATTAATGCATGCTTGCGCCGTTTTCTGCGCGAGCGCGATGGGCTGCTTGCGTCCGTGATGCAAGAGCCCGTGGCCCGGTGGAACCATCCGCCGTGGTGGATAGAACGTGTTCGACGCGATTGGCCGAACAAGTGGGAGTCGGTGTTGGAGGCCAATAATGCTCAGGCTCCCATGGTGCTTCGAATTAACAAGCAAAAAAGCACTCCAGCGCTTTATCTGAAAGGGCTTGAAGCTATTGATATAGGATCGTTTTCGGTGGGCGATGCCGGCGTAGTGCTGCGCCATGCGGTTCCCGTAGAGCGGCTGCCGGGGTTTGGGCAAGGCGTTGCCTCGGTGCAGGACCTCTCGGCCCAACGTGCTGCGCTCTTGTTGCTGGAAGGATTGGACCTGCGTAAACCCATGCGCGTGCTTGACGCCTGCGCTGCGCCCGGCGGAAAAACGGCGCACCTGCTGGAAATTGCAGGACATGAATCGCCGATGGTTTTAACGGCGCTGGATATCGACCCGGTGCGTTGCGAGCGCATTGCGGAGACGCTTGCCCGGATAGGTCAAAGTGCGCAGGTGCTCGCACACGATGCGGCCAAGCCCGAGACTTGGTGGCAGCAGCACTGCGGTGGTGCGCTGTTCGATGCCATTTTGCTGGATGCGCCCTGCACTGCATCGGGCATCGTTCGACGCCATCCTGACGTGCGTTGGCTGCGCCGCGAGTCCGACATAGCGCAACTCGCGCAGGTCCAAACCCATTTGTTGGCGAAGCTCTGGCCGCTGGTACGGGCGGGCGGCCGCATGCTCTACTGCACCTGCTCTGTTTTTCCAGAGGAGGGCGAACAGCAGATCAAAACGTTCCTTGCCCGCAACACCGACGCGCAGTTGCTGCCATCGCCCGGCCATATCCTGCCGGCAACCAACCACATGAATGCCGGCCTCGCTGACAATCAAAGCGCGGGACATGATGGTTTTTACTACGCCTTACTTCAAAAAACAGGCCGCTGAGCCCAGCGGTTTGCTTGGGCGTGGTCGTGTGTTGGAGTACACCTGTTGGCTGAGTGTGGCAGTGCTGCTGTTGATGCTGCACATGACGCCCGCTTCGGCCCAACCGGTGACGGCCGTGGCGCATCTGGGCGTAGAGCGTGACTCGACAGGCGTGTATGTAGATGCATCGCTTGAGTTTGACTTGCCTGCGTTGGTAGAAGCTGCATTGCAGCAGGGCATCGCCGTAACGTTCATTACGGAAGCTGAAGTGTTCCGCAAACGCTGGTACTGGTTTGACCGTGCAGAGGCACATGCGAAACGTTACTCGCGCTTGTCCTACCAGCCTCTGACCCGGCGCTGGCGCTTGAGTGTCTCGAGCTCGCCGTTTCAAGATACGGGCTTGGGGGTTTCAATGGGGCAAACCTATGAGCAACGGAGCGACGTGTTGGCCGCTTTGCAGCGCGTTTCGCGTTGGAATGTGGCTGACGCCAGCGAGCTCAACGCTCAGCAGCCTTACCGTCTTAATTTTAGTTTTCAGCTCGATATTTCGCAGCTGCCGCGGCCTCTGCAAATAGGCGCGCTCGGTCGCTCGGATTGGAGCCTATCCATGTCGCGCGTCGAGCCAGTGCCTGCGCTGGAGTATCCGTGAACCGCTCGGAGCCGCCGGACGATCTGGGGCGAGCGCAGCCGTCGCGGGCCGTGCGTTGGGCGGTCGGTGTAGGCGTTGCAATAGCCGCAGCCATTGCGCTGGTGCTGATGTTTTTGCTCACGCTGGCCACCAACAACCGCATGCTCTACGAGCGCAACTACGGCTGGCTGTTTGGTGCCAACGTGGTGGTGGCCGGGGCGCTTCTCTTGGTCCTTGTTTGGATCATCGTACGATTGACGCTGCGCCTGCGCCGCAAGAAATTCGGGAGCCGACTGCTGGTCAAACTGGCCGCGATATTCGCGCTGGTAGGGGTCCTGCCTGGAGCCTTGATCTACGTGGTGTCGTACCAATTTGTCTCGCGCTCTATTGAAAGCTGGTTTGACGTGGAGGTGGAGGGGGCTCTAAATGCGGGAGTCGCCCTGGCGCGCGCGACGCTTGAAATGCAGGGCAGTGAATCAGCAGCTCGCACCCGTGTAGCGGCCTCGCAGCTTTCCAACGCGCCGAATGCTGCGTCAGGGCTGATTTTGGAGCGTATTCGCGATCAGCTCGGCGCCATCGATGTTGCGCTTTGGAGCGGCTCCGGGCAATTGCTCGCCAGCGCGGGGGAGCAGCGCTTCAAGCTGTTCGCCACGCCGCCTAACCAGCAACAGTTTCGCGCCCTGCGCCAGCAAGGTGCATCAGCGCAAATTGAAGGCCTCGATGAGCTGGGGGACAAGCCTGGCGCTCAGGCACTTGCCAACGTGCGGGTGATTGCCATGGCACCCGTACCCACCACGAGCGTAGGTTTGCTCACTGAGCCGCGGTTTTTGTATGTGACCATGCTGCTCCCATCTGTTTTGGTGACTAACGCGGTGGCTGTGCAACAAGCAAACCGCGAGTACCAGGAACGTTCGCTGGCCCGCGGAGGGCTTAGGCGCATGTACATCGGAACGCTTACGCTCAGTCTGTTCTTGGCGGTTTTCGGGGCCGTGGTGCTCGCCGTGCTACTTGGCAACCAACTGGTTCGGCCTTTGCTTGTGTTGGCCGAAGGCGTGAAAGAGGTAGCGCAGGGCAATCTCAGCCCCAAGGCAGCCTTGCAGGGCCGCGACGAGCTGGGCGGACTCACGCGTTCCTTTGCGCTGATGACGCAACAGCTTTTTGACGCGCGCGGCGAAGTGGAGCGAAGCATGCTGGCGGTCGATACTACACGTGAGCGCTTGCAAACTATTCTGGACAATCTCACCTCGGGCGTCATCGTTCTCGACGGCAAAGGCCGGGTCCAATCGTTCAACCCAGGTGCCGAACGGATTTTGGGCACAGCGCTGACGCCAGTGCTGGGAAAGCTAATGGCTGAGTACGACCAGACTGCCACTTTCGGGGCGGATGCACAGCGTCAGTTCGATATTTTCTTTGCGCAGCAGGAGCCGGCGACAGGAGCGCACTGGCAGCAGGCGTTTGATCTGCATGACACCCAAAGCGATGCACAGCAACTCTCCACCAAACTCATCGTACGTGGTGCAGCCATGCCCGAGAGTGCACGCTTGTTGGTGTTCGAGGACATCACTGAAATTGTTTCGGCTCAGCGCGCGCAGGCCTGGGGTGAGGTAGCGCGCAGACTCGCCCACGAGATCAAAAATCCGTTAACGCCTATCCAGCTTTCGGCAGAGCGGCTGGAGATGAAGCTGATGCCGCAACTTGACGCGCCGGGCCAGGCGCTGCTAACCAAGGCTGTAAAAACCATCGTCGACCAAGTCGAGGCCATGAAGCGACTGGTCAACGAATTCCGCGACTACGCGCGCTTGCCCACGGCCGACCTGCAGCCTCTCGATATCAACGCAGTCGTGATGGACGTGCTCAGCCTGTATGAATTTGATGACAGCCAAGTGCCCGTGCGCACCGAGCTTGATCCACAGTGCCCACTGGTACGCGGTGACGCGCAGCAGTTGCGCCAAGTGCTACACAATTTGGTGCAAAACGCCCAGGACGCTGTCGCGCAAGCGCATCCTGATATTGCTGCGGCTGCTGCGCCCGCGGTGAAGCTCAAGACAAAGTTCGATCCTGCAGCGCGCCGCGTGCAGTTGAGCATCAGCGATAAAGGCCCTGGTTTTCCCGCGCACATCTTGCAGCGCGCGTTTGAGCCGTATGTCACAACCAAGGTGCGCGGCACGGGCTTAGGTCTCGCAGTTGTAAAAAAAATTGCGGACGAGCATGGCGCTCGCATCAGCGTAAAAAATCGAACAGAGGATGGGCGAATAACCGGCGCGCAAGTGTCGCTATCATTCGCGACTGAACAAACCGCCGCGACCTGACGTCGTAGGCCGACGAGGCAAGGCATTTCTACATGGCAAATATATTGGTAGTGGACGACGAACTGGGTATTCGGGACTTGCTCTCCGAGATACTGAACGACGAAGGCCACAGTGTCGATTTGGCAGAAAACGCCACCCAAGCGCGCGCCGCGCGCAATACCAATAGCTACGACCTGGTATTGCTCGACATCTGGATGCCGGACACCGACGGTGTCTCCTTGCTCAAGGAATGGGCTGCCACCGGCTTGCTCACTATGCCCGTCATCATGATGAGTGGCCACGCCACGATTGACACGGCCGTGGACGCGACGCGCATTGGAGCGTTCGCGTTTCTCGAGAAACCGATCACCATGCAGAAGCTGCTTAAATCGGTGGAGCAGGGCCTGCTGCGCAACGCTGCGCGGCAGGCGGCTCCCGCGGCTGCTGCGCCGGTTGCAGCCTCACACGCACTGACCGGCCTGCAGACGCAGGCAATGACCGTCGCGGTTCCGGCCGAAGTCGCTACCGGGCCCACTGCGCACCAAGACTTTGATCTGGATCGCCCACTGCGAGAAGCCCGCGACGGGTTTGAAAAAGCCTACTTTGAATTCCATTTGGTTCGCGAAGGCGGCTCGATGACTCGCGTGGCAGAAAAGACCGGTCTTGAGCGTACTCATCTTTACCGCAAACTGCGCCAACTCGGTGTAGACCTGTCGCGCGGCAAGCGCGGCTAGTTTTGTTGCCGGCCGCGCCAAGGTCGGCCACTTTCATGGCTATAATTTAAAGCTTAGGCCCGGTAGCTCAGTCGGTAGAGCAGAGGATTGAAAATCCTTGTGTCGGCGGTTCGATTCCGTCCCAGGCCACCAGTGAACCCCGCAAGGGAAAAAACCCTGCTACTTCATTAGTAGCAGGGTTTTTCTGTTCTGCAGCTCCCACTTGAGCTGTGAGCGGCATTGAAGACTCGCTTAATCAGAAAACTGCCTTCCGCCAGGTCAAAAAACACTTGCATCCGGCGCTTTTCTTGGTGTTAACGACACTTTGCGGCGTTGTGCTGTTTCGCCAATCGAGACGGGTGGTTAGCGATTCGACGTGTGATGGTTTTGACACAGCAGAGTACGCCGCGTCGCTGGATGCTCGAAATCCGGCCTGTGTCGTTTGGCCACAGCGCTGCCAGTGCCCGATACAGAAGGCGCTCTACGGCCCGTGGTCGTCCATTGCGTACTTTTTCACCTCACTAACGCGCTGGGACGATGTGCATGCTGGTTTTGAAGGACTTCACCCTGGGTATCGATTTCGGTACCTCCAATTCGGCCATGGCAGTGCGCCAAGGTTCAGGCCCTGCGCGACTGCTGGCGGTGGAGGGTGACGCGCGCACCTTGCCCACGGCGCTTTTCTTTAACGCAGAAGATCACAGCACCCACTTCGGCCGGGATGCGGTGGGGCAGTATCTGGCGGGCACCGAGGGGCGTTTGATGCGCTCGCTCAAAAGCCTGTTGGGCAGTGCCTTGCTGCAAGACCAGACCGCCGTGCACAACACCATGGTGAGCTACCGCGACATCATCGGCCTGTTTTTGAAGCAGCTCGCGCACACGGCCCGCGCTGCGCTAGGTGGTATGCCTGGCCGCGTGGTAATGGGGCGGCCCGTGTATTTTGTGGATGGCAATACAGACCGGGATCGGCAGGCCGAAGACGCGCTGCGCACCGCTGCGATGGGTGCAGGTTTCGAGAACGTGTCATTCCAGTTCGAGCCCATGGCCGCCGCGCTGGACCATGAGCAGCGCATTACGCGCGAATCGCTGGTGTTGGTGGTGGATATCGGCGGTGGCACATCGGATTTCACGGTGGTGCGACTCAGCCCCCAGCGCATGGATCACACAGACCGCAGCGGCGATGTACTGGCAACCGCCGGCGTCCACATCGGCGGCACCGACTTTGACCGCCGGCTCAGCCTGGAGTTGCTCATGCCTTTGCTGGGATTTCGTCACTTGGGCCCTAGCGGGCGCGAGGTGCCGAGCCGGGTTTTCTTTGATCTTTCCACCTGGCACCTGATTCAGTGGCTGTACGCACCACGCGCAGTGCGTGATGCTCAGCACTTGCGCACCGACTACGCCAATGCGCGCCTGCATGCGCGGCTGATGTGGGTGCTCAACGAGCGTTTGGGGCATCGACTGGCTGACACGGTAGAGCATGCAAAAATTTCGGCATCTACGAGCGGCTCGGATGCGTCCATGTCGCTCGGCTGGATCGAGGCGGGTCTCGATGCGGCGGTGACAGCGCAGGGGCTGACGCGTTTTCTGGAGCAGCCGCTGCAGCAGGTGGTGGCTTGCGCCCAAAACTGTGTGCAGATGGCGGGGCTGGGTACGCAGCAGCCGGATGCCATCTACCTCACCGGAGGTTCTTCGGCCTTGCGGCCTTTGCGGCGGGCGCTGAAAGTCGCGTTTCCCGGCATACCGCAGGTGGAGGGCGATCTCTTTGGTGGCGTGGCGGCTGGACTGGCGGTTTCGAGGTGAGGCGGTGTGCCAGGGTTTGAAATCATCTGAGCCAGAAGGCGTCCCCACGCTGGCCCCGCCGATTTTACTATCGAATGTATAGCTGTATTCGCTTGTATGATAAGGGCGGTTTCAACCCCAAGTGCAACATTAATTCAATGCACCAAGTCAGGCTGAACAGTCAGTCTGGCCAGATGCTCTGCGTAAACCTCAATCGGTTTGCGCCACCCCAGAGTCATCCTCGGACGCCCATTGAGCTG
>JBBSUJ010000035.1:0-31134 GCA_038235025.1 Burkholderiales bacterium | reverse complement strand
CTAGCGCTTCTGCAGCAACACCGGGACGCCGGCGACGAAGTGCTCATCATCACGGCGACCAACGAATTTGTGACCGCGCCCATCGCCCGTTTGCTGGGCGTGGACACCTTGCTGGCGGTGCAACTGGAACGCGGCGCCGACGGCTGGTTCACCGGGGAAATTGTTGGTACGCCGTCGATGCGGGGCGGCAAAGTCACGCGCATGGAACAATGGCTGGCTGCGCGCGGCTGGTCCTGGGAGTCGGTGCACAGCACCTTCTACAGCGATTCCATGAACGATTTGCCCCTGCTGGAGCGTGTCAACGTGCCCGTTGCCACCAACCCCGACGCGCGCCTGCGCACCCTTGCTGCTGAGCGCCACTGGCGCGTGCTCGACCTGTTTTCCCAGGGCTGAAACGCCCCCCACCACCATGATCAAGACCTTTATTGACAAGCTGCTCGCCAGAGCCAACCCGGGTGCCCGCAAGCAGGTATCTCACCCTTTCGGCCAGCGTGTCGAGGTGCCTGTGTCGGAGCACGGCATTGACCCGGCGCAGGTCGATCGACGCGCCATTGACGTGGTCAGCACCTTGCAGCGCGCGGGTTTTGAGGCGTATATCGTTGGCGGTGCGGTGCGCGATTTGCTGCTCGGCCTCAAGCCCAAGGATTTCGATGTGGCCACCAATGCCACGCCCGAGCAAGTGAAAAACCTGTTTCGCCGCGCCTTCATCATCGGCCGGCGCTTTCGCATCGTCCACGTGGTGCACGGCCGCGGGCGCGAGCACGACGTTATTGAAGTCTCCACCTTTCGCGCGCACTTGGACAACGCTGCTGCCGAGCAGGTTACCGGCAACGAGAAGACGTCCCGCGCCGCGCTTGCCGGTATGCAGCATGCGGTGGATTCCACCGGCCGCGTTCTGCGCGACAACGTTTGGGGCCCGCAGGATGAAGACGCCACCCGGCGCGACTTCACCTTGAACGCCATGTACTACGACCCGCAAAGCCAGATCGTGGTCGACTATCACAAAGGCATTCAGGACGCGAAAAAGAAGACGCTGCGCATGATTGGCGACCCGGCCACGCGCTACCGGGAAGACCCGGTGCGCATCATTCGTGCCGTGCGCTTTGTGGCCAAGCTCTCGGGCCTGGGGTTCACGCTGGAGACCAAAACCGCCGCGCCCCTGGTGCAGTCGCAGCTGCTGCTGGCCGATGTGCCGCAAAGCCGCATGTTTGACGAAATGCTCAAGCTGCTGCAAACCGGCCATGCCATCGCCACCATCGAGCAACTCAAAAAGCTCGGTATGTCCAAAGGCATCTACCCGCTGCTTGATATCGTGGTCGAGCGCGCTGACACGCCGTTTGTCACGGCAGCCCTCACCGACACCGACCGCCGCGTAGGCCAAGGCAAGCCGGTAGCGCCCAGCTTCCTGCTGGCCTGCGTGCTGTGGCACGACGTGAAGACTGGTTGGGAGCGCCGCCTGGCCAAGAACGACCAGGCACTGCCTGCCTTGCAAGATGCGATTGATGAAGTGTTCGAGCGCCGCATTGGTGACGTGTCCGGCCGGGGCAAGCTGGCCGCCGACATGCGCGAAATATGGGTCATGCAGCCGCGCTTCGAGAAGCGCGCCGGCCGCGTGCCCGAAAGCATGGTGGCGCAACTGCGCTTTCGCGCCGGTTTTGATTTCATGCGCTTGCGCGCCGACATTGGCGAGGTGGAAGAGGCGTTGGCCGAGTGGTGGCAGGAATACAGTACCGCCGACGAAGCCCGCCGCTTCGATTTGATGGAGCAGGCCCGCGAAGAACAGAAGCCGCGTGCTAAAGCCCCGGCCCGCCGCGTTCCGCGCCGTCGCGACCCGGAAGGCGCGCCGGGGCAAGCGGAAGCGCAAGCGCAAGCGCAGGGTGACCCGGACCAGAGCGGCGCTCCACACGGGGAGGATGGCCTGGCCACCGACGCACCCAAGAAACGCCGTCGCCGTCGCCGCAAACCCACGGGCGTAGGGGGCGCTTCAACGGACGCTGGTGCAGGGGACGCCAGCGGTGGCGGCGGTGCGGGCGCGCCAGATTGAACAACAGGCCCACCGCTCAACCACTGCGTGTGAGCACTCCCTGTTTCCCAGCTGAGATTGAGATTGCGACAGCGGCCGCAAGGCCGGTCCCGGTGCTTGCCTTCGTAGGCCTCGGTGCCAATCTGGGTAACTGCACCCAGACCTTGCGCGCCGCCGTGGCTGCGCTGGCGCGGCTCCCTCACACTGCCGTGACGCAGGTTTCATCGCTTTACCGCAGCGCTCCGGTTGACGCAACAGGGCCTGACTACCTCAATGCCGTGGCCGAGCTGCGCACCACCTTGGCACCGCACGCTCTGCTGGACGCGTTGCAGGCCATTGAGCAAGACGCCGGCCGCGAGCGCCCTTACCGCAATGCACCGCGAACCCTGGATCTCGATCTGTTGTTGCATGGCGATGTGCGCATGGAAACGGACACCTTGACGCTGCCGCACCCCCGCATGCAGGAGCGCGCCTTTGTGCTGCTACCGCTGGAAGAAATCGGCCCGCATGAGTTGCCGTTGCAAGGTTTGGATGAAGTGGCAGGGCAGGGCATTTCACGCTTAGAAGGGCGTGACTGGCATGGCGAGGCGACTATCCCTGGCGTCTAGAATTCATCTAAAAAGATAGCTTCATTCCCTTGCTGCATAAGCGCTAGCGGCCCATCTCACTTATATTTTGCGCCTGGCCTTGCAATTTACGCTACGGACACGCCGTGCTTGTCTGCCTCTGAAGTGAACGCATCGGCAAAGAACTCCTCCGGTGGCAGGCCGCGCGTGTCGCTGCAGGCGTCTCGGGCCGACTCCACCACAATCGGCGCGCCGCAGGCGTAAACCTGGTAGGCCGAGAGATCGGCAAAGTCGTCCAGCACGGCTTGGTGCACAAAACCGGTGCGGCCCACCCAGCCGTCTTCCGGCAAAGCGTTGGAGATTACCGGCACGTAGCGCAGCTGGGGCATCTCGCGCAGGCGCTCGCGAACCCAGGCGTCCATGTACAAATCGAGCGGCCGGCGTCCGCCCCAATAAAGCGTGGCGGGGCGCTGACTGCCGCTTTTCTTTAGTTGCTCAATCAACGCCTTGATGGGCGCAAAGCCGGTGCCAGATGCCAGAAGCACCATAGGTTTGTCGGAATCCTCGCGCAGGAAGAAGCTGCCGTAAGGTCCCTCGATGCGCAGAATGTCGCGCTCTTTCATGGTGGTGAACACTTGGTCGGTGAAGCGCCCGCCGGCCATGTGCCGCAGGTGCAGTTCCAGTCCGCCCACGTCGGCTACGGTGTGTGGCGCATTGGCCATGGAATAAGCCCGCCGCACATTGCCCTGCAGCAGAAATTCCACGTACTGCCCGGCGTGATATTTGAAAGCCTCGGTGGCCGGCAGTTGCAGGCGCAGGCCCATCACGTCGTGCGACAGCCGGGCGAGCGCTGCTATGCGCACCGGCATCTTGCGAATGGGGATCGCGCCTTCGTCCGTTACCTGGCGGGATTCGAGCACCACGTCGCTGCGTGCTACGCCGCAGCAGGTCAGGACAAATCCAGCCGCTTCTTCCTCTGTGCTGAGCGCCTTGGCTTGGTGTTCGCCGTGCTCGACGATGCCCGAGATTTTTTTGCATTTGCAGGAACCGCAAGCGCCGTCTTTGCAGCCGTAAGGCAAGCCAACGCCCGCGCGGATCGCTGCGGCCAGAATGGCTTCTCCCGGCAGCGCAGAAAAAAGCCGGCCGCTGGGTAGCACCGAAACGCCGAAAATATGCGGTGCTGGCGAAACGACACCGGCGGGTGCTGGCGAGGTTGTCGAAGATTGAATGCTCATGCTTTGGGTATCCTAGGTCTCCTTGGTTGCTTTTTCCCCCAAGGCTTTTATTCCACTTAATTTTGCCCGCAAACCTCAATTCCATCGGCGCGCTGCCCGCGCGCTTTCGCCGCCCGCGCTTGCTGATCGTCGGCTGCGGCGATGTCGGCATGCGCGTGCTGGGGCTGCTGCGCGGCAAGGCCATGGCTCCCGAATCCGGCGTCGCACTGGCGGCTTCCCCGCGTGTTCGCGTACTGGCGCTCACGTCAAGTCCTGAGCGCGTGACGGCGTTGCGCTCTGCCGGAGCGGCTCCTCTCGTTGGCGACCTGGACGATTACGCTAGCCTGCGGCGACTGGCAGGTATCGCCACTCATGTATTGCACCTGGCACCGCCCGCGCGCAGCGGCAAGGCTGATGAGCGCACCCTCGCACTGGCGCGAGTGCTGCGCCTGCGCAGCCTGCCGCGAGCGCTCACTTACGTGTCGACCAGTGGTGTTTATGGTGATTGCGGCGGCGCGCTGGTGCCGGAGACCCGCGTTGTGGCGCCTGCCACTGAGCGTGCCCAGCGCCGCGTACATGCAGAAAATGCCTTGCGCGTGCAGCTGGGAGCCACAGGCGTGCGGGTCAACATTTTGCGGGTGCCGGGCATCTATGCGCCAGACCGTGTGGGCGGCACGCCCGAGGCGCGGCTGCTGCGCGGTACGCCGGTACTGGTGCGTGAAGACGACGTTTTTACCAACCACATTCACGCGGATGATTTGGCGCGGGCTTGTCGGTTGGCGCTGTGGCGCGGCGCTCCGCAGCGAGCCTACAACATCAGCGACCAGAGCGCGCTGCGCATGGGCGACTATTTCGATCTGGCCGCCGACCTCTATCGCCTGCCGCGTCCGCCGCGCATTGCGCGCGCTCAGGCAGAGCTGCAATTGGGCGAAATGCAAATGAGCTTCATGCGCGAGTCACGCCGTCTTGATGCAGGGCGCATGGAAGTCGAGTTGGGTCTGCGGCTGAATCACCCCAAAGTGCTTGATGGTCTGAAAAACGCAGTGGTTTGATGGGCACCTTTCCCGCAGCAGATGCGATACGCGGTTGTGGCTACGGTGTACGGTTGGGTCGCAAGCCGCCCGGACTTTGCTGCGCCGGCTCATGCCAGGCTGTCCGAGGTCTGGGTGATCAATCGCGAAGCTATGCAGCTTTTGTTGCCGCCAGTTCTGCAACATGACCTCGAGGAGCACCTTTGCGCCGATCCCGGACTGCGTCACGTCCGCAGAAGAAACCCAAACCATCGGCTTGCTCAGCGCTCCTCAAAACTCCCGCGCCCGGTGCGCGGGTAGCGCTTACCGTTGGTGTCGGTGCAGGTGAACGAAGTGCACTCCCTGATCTGGGGGCGGTCTGCCGGCAGTGGTTGATTCGGGCGTCCCTGCCAGCCCGGTCGGGGGCGTATCGGATAGGCAGGTGGCTGAATCACCACAACTTGTGGTGGCTGGCTGGCGCGCGATGCCTGCGCGCGCGCGTAGCCATCGGGGCCAAGGCAGGCGTAATCGAGCTGCTGCTGCGCTGCGTCGATGCGGGTGGCTTGCTCCTCGGGCGTGCGCGCCAAGTTCGCAGTGGCAGCATTCAGGTTGGCACGTGCGTCTGCGCAGCCCCGCGAATTGGCGTAGTCCTCGGGCATGAAAGGGCGGGGAGCCAGGGACCGCTCGCGGGCTTCCCGCTCTAGCTGGCGAGCATCCGCTTCGGCTTCTGCGGCTTGTCGCTCCTGCTTCGCCTTGAGGGCTTCCTCTGCCCTCTCGCGGTCTAGTGCAATTTGCTCGGGAGTCTTGCGAGCTTCCACCTCTGTAACGCTCTGACCAGTGCTGCATGTGCTGTCGGTGTAGGTCACCTTGCCGGTGCGGGCGTCGGTGCAGCGCAGCACTTGCGCATGCGCCTTCATTGCTGTGCCGGCCAAACCAACTGCCACCAGCGCCAAAAAAAATTGCACCAGAACGGCACCGGCACTGCACGACGTGCGACTACCGGTGCGATTTCGGCTTAGCCGCAGAAACCGGTGGTAGGTGAAGCTTGCGTTCATATCAATTTAGAAGGTAGAGGTAGAGCGCTGCGCTCTCAAGGCATATCGGCCTCGCGGGGCTTCCATCGCCCGTTGCTGGGGTTGTAGCGTTCGTAATCGGTACGCGGTGTGCCATCAGGGTTGCGGCTTTGCTGGTAGGCGCGATCTTGTTCGGCCCTGCCCAGGTCATTCTGCCGGGAATCGGTTCGTTGCCGATCGGCATCCCGGCGGGCGCGCTCATCGCGCTCGCGCTGCGCTCGGTCGCGCTGGCGGTCTTGGGCGGTTCGATCACGCTGTGCGTTGCGATCACGTTCTGCACGATCGTGAGCTCGCTCGCGGTCAACTTGGCGTTCACGCCAGGCACGGCGGTCGCGGTCGTTGCGCATATTTTCCCAGCGGTCTTGGTCGCGGTCGCGATAACCAATGCTGCCACCGTACGCGGGTGCTGGGTAGACAGGGTAGGCGCTGCCGTAAGCCGGGGCCGGATATGCAGGGTACGCACCGCCATGGACGGGGGCGTTGTCATAAACGGGCCCAGTGCTGTAGTCGTCGTGGTACGGATCGCTCGGGACCGTGGCGCATCCAGTGATGGCTGCGAGCGCGCCTGCGCAAGCCATCAAGGTGGAGATTCGTCGAAAACCCATGGTCTTTCTCCTGTCAGGTAAGGATGCCGTCCCGCCCTACGGATGGCGCTGACGTCTTCAGCACCTTTATACGGCTCGTACAGCGTTCGCGTTGACAGTCAATGTCGGTATTCACCGAGCTTTGCGCTGGCTTCGTTGTTGTAGTAATTTGTGCAAATGCATTTTTAAGCGGGACAAACCATCGGCGGACCGGACGCGCTGCACGGTCTTTTCGCGCTTCAACAGGGAGATTAAGACGCTATTACGGAGCGCAGAGTGGCGGCCAAATCTTCCGCAACAAACTTGGCAACATAGCCATCAGCGCCCACGCTGCGCACGTGGTCTTCATTTGCGGAGCCCGACAGGGACGAATGGATGACCACTGGCAAACCCTTCATCCGCAGGCTTTGTTTGATGTTACGGGTGAGGGTAAAGCCGTCCATTTCCGGCATTTCCAGGTCGGTGAGCACCAAAGCCACTTTGTCTGTCACTGATTTCCCTTCAGCCTCAGCCGCATCAGCCAATGCGTTAAGGCGGTCCCATGCTTCCTTGCCAGACTTGGTCATCTCATACGGAGCACTCAGAATTTTTAGTTCTTGCTCGATCAGCGAGCGGGCCACAAACGAGTCGTCGGCCGCCAAAATAATGGTACCAGGCCGTAGAACCAGTTTGGGCCCCACTTTCTCGGGGTCCACCTTGTGGTTGTCCGATGGGGTGACCATTTGCAAAATAGCCTCAACGTCGAGCACTTGCGCCAGGCGGGTGGTGTCGTTGTTGCCATCCAGCCTGGCAATGCTTGTGACCAATTTGCCAGGGGTTCCGCTCGACTCTGCTGACATTACCTGGTTCCAGTCCAGGCGGGCAATGTCTTCCACGGATTCCACCGCGAACGCCTGCGTGGTGCGCGCGTATTCGGTGACCAGCATGATGTTGAGGCCCGTTTGCGGCGTGCAGCCCACAATGGCGGGCAAATTGAGCACCGGTATCACTTGGCCGCGCAGGTTGACAACACCTAATGAATGCGCCGGCGCGCCTACGATAGGCGTCAGCGTGGGCATGGCAACGATTTCCCGAATCTTGAAAACGTTGATTCCGAACAGCTCAGACTGTCCTAACGCGCTGTCGACTCCAAGGCGAAACAGCAGCAACTCAAACTTATTGGAGCTGGTGAGGTTGGTTCGCTCGTCGATTTCTTTTTGGGTGGTGTGCATGGTCAGTAGTCCTTTTCGACAAGATACACCGGTTTACAAATTTTGGAAGAGCGCAGTACCAACAGCCGCCCATTTTTTTTTAAGGACAGCTCAGACACCTCCGCGGCGACGGCTTAAAGTGTGGTGTGTTTGACGCGAAAAATTCGATCACCGGATGCCATGGGCGCATTTGCATGCTTGCGAAGCGTCTTCTCGAATTTGCGTCGCCACGAAGGATTGGACCGTGTGAGACATGGGTCAAATGGGAATCTTCCCGAATGGCTGTGATTTCGTGCGCATCCAGGGTCGATCACGGTTGTCGAGAATTCTTACAATTCAGGGATGCGCTTCTTTATTCCCCGGTTGGCTCGGCTCTCCGTACCACTTTTTTTGCTTGCCTGCACGTGGGTGCATGCGCAAGCTCCTCAAATTTTGCGGCCCAGCAGCTTCACCGACGCGTCCACGGTAGCGGCGTTACCGGCCTCGAGTTCAGCACCCGCCCCTGCTAACCCACCCGACGCTGTGCCAGTCCCGGTAGAAGCCGCTGCTGCGGTTCCTGCTGCAGCGCTTTCGGGCAACGCGCGGCGCATCTACGAGTCGACGCGCGAAAAGCTGGTGCAAATTCGCATTCTTCTGCGCAACACCAACACGCAGGCGTCCACAGGGTCGGGCTTTTTCGTCTCGAGTGACGGTTTGATCTTGACGAACTTTCACGTGGCGAGCCAGCTGGCGCTGGAGCCCGATCTCTACCGCGGTGCTTACGTAACCGTGGAGGGGCAGACGGGTGAGGTTGAGTTACTGGCGTTTGATGTGCAGCACGATCTGGCGATCCTGCGCGCCAGAGCGCTGACAGCGCCGTCACCCATGCTGTCGTTCAAGCCGTCCGCTGAATCATTGGCGCAAGGTGAGCGCATTTATTCGCTCGGCAACCCCTTAGACATTGGCTTTGCAGTCACTGAGGGCACGTACAACGGATTGGTGCGCCGCAGTTTTTACCCGCGCATATTTTTTGGTGGAACGCTCAATGCGGGCATGAGCGGCGGACCTGCGGTAGATGATGCCGGTGCGGTGGTGGGCGTCAATGTGGCGAAACGGATGGATGGCGAGCAGGTCAGTTTCCTGGTGCCCGCAAAATTTGCGCAGGCGTTGATACAGCGTGCGGTAGGTGCCCAGCCGATCGCCGAGCCCGCCTATGACGAGGTGGCGCGGCAGCTGCTCGAGCACCAGAGTGAGCTGACCGAGCGGCTGTTGAAAACGCCGTTCAAAGAGCAGAGCCATTACCGCTACCGCGTGCCGGTGCCTGACGATTCGCTTGCGCGCTGCTGGGGTGCCGGACGCAACCCAGACTCGAATGGTCTGAATATCGAGCGCACCCGGTGCCAAATTGACAGTGACGTGGTGGCCGGTGACTTCAATACTGGCGTGGTTCGCTTGCGCTACGAAGCCTATGACGCAACCAGCTACGGCGCTGCGCGCTTTGCCGTGGCCTATTCCAAGAGTTTTGCCAACGAGCCGTTTTTGCTGCGTGGCAACCACCGAGCCACGGGGGTTGAGTGCGCTGAGCGCTATGTGGATCAAGGCCGTTTGCCGCTGCGCGCTGTGATCTGTATCGCTGCGTACCGAAAGCTGAAGGGGCTTCACGATGTGTCGGTGTTGGTGGTGACCGTCAACCAGCCGACGCAGGGTGTGCTGGGCCGCTTCGATGTGGCGGGGGTCGCGTTCGACAATGGCCTGAAGCTGGCAGACGCGTACCTGAAAGCCTTTCGCTGGGAGGATGCGCAATGACCCCCACGCTCGGCCTGTTGGAAGCTTTTGACCGCGGCGGCGCACTGCTCGCCCGCGTGCCCGTTCTGCGCTGGCCTGTGGTTGTGGGGCGGGGGCTGGACTGCGACTTGGTGCTGGACGATCCCTATGTCGCACCAGTTCACCTGCGCATGGACCGGCCTGCCGGTACCCAAGGGCTGGTCAGCGTGGATGTGATGGACACGCTTAATGGCGCAGCGCTGCAACGCAGACGCTACAGCCGCGGCGACCGCTTTGATTGGCAGGGCGAGGTTGCGATAGAGATTGGGCGCACCCGCGTGTCCCTGCGCCTGGCAGATGTATCTGTTGCCCAGGAGCTGCCGCTGCCGCGGTTTCCTTGGCGCATCGTCGCACTGACTGCCGTGTTGTTGTTGCTGGTGCTGGCCACTTCGCTTGGCCTGGCGTGGTTGAACGCGAGCGATCTTTCCAAATACCTCAAAGCCGTGCCGGGCACGTTGCTGGGCGTGGTGACAGCGCTTGGCGTTTGGTGCGGGTTGTGGGCCGTCGCCAACAAAGTGTTTGCGGGGCGGCTGCAGTTCTGGTGTCATGTGCGTATCGCCTCTGTACTCTACGTTGCAGTAGAGGCCATAGGGGGTGTGTCCAACCTGCTGGCCTTTTCCTTTTCGTGGGAGTCGTTTGCGCGCTTTGACTATTTGGCGTTTTTGGTCGCAACCGCGGGCGGCATTTACGCCCACCTTGCCGCGGTGTTGCCCAAGCGCCGTACTGGGCTTGCGTGGGCCGTTGCGGCTGCCGTAATACTGGGCGCACCTGCCTGGCTGGGTTCGCAGTGGCTGGAAAACATGCGGCTGTCTAGCAATTTGTACATGAGCAGCGTGTTCCCGCCCAACCTGCGGGTCGCGGACGCGGTTCCGGTTTCACAATTTTTGCAGGAGGCACAGTCGCTGCGTGAGCGGCTTGATCGGCGGCTGGACGACGACGACTATTCGGATGACGACACGCAGGACGCGGAAGATTGAGCGGAAAACCGCCGCCTGGCGCGCGCGCGGAGCGGCGAGGAATCTGCCGGTATTAGTGTTTCCCAGGCGGCCGTATAGCGCGTGCGTAGCCTCGCGGCGCGAACCGGCTCGCCATGAAATCGGCGACTGCTACGAACACCAAGTGCGCCATCCAGCCGGAACGAAAGTCGCCGCTGCGCTCATGCAGTGCGGCGATCAATAACGGTGCAAACGCGGCAATGAAAAACCCGCCTCCCTGCATCAGCGCGCTGAGCGATCCTGCCTGCGACGGGTCGGGCAGATGGTCGAGCACTACCACCATGGTGAGAGCAAAACATCCGCCCAGGCCGGCTCCCAGTAACAACGCGCATGTTGGTGCGGCAGCATCGGGCCACAGCAACAGAACCGCAAAACCAGCGCCTTGAAGCACCCGGGTGAGAGCAATCCACGGCCGCCGGTCCTGCTGGCGCGCAGCCAGTGCTGGAAGCACCAGCGCGGTCGCTGCCTGCGCCAGGGCCATCAGCGCGACGAATCCACCACTTTCAGCTGCCGTCCAGCCGCGCGCTTGGTAGTAGGGGGCCAACCACGCCACCACCGAGGCATAGCCACCATTGACCAGACCGAAGCAAGCCATCAAGAGCCAAGTACGCGGGCGCTGCAGCATCCACCGGATGGAAGCTCGCGCCGTGGTTGCAGTGGGAGAAGGCCTTGGGAAAACGCGCCAGGCCAGCAGCAGCGCCGCAATTACGGGTAGGGCCCACCACGCCATTGCGCTGCGCCACGCTCCGTTCTTCGCCAGCAGTGGCGTGATCTGTGAGCGCCCAAAGCACCGCCGGCCCATCAGCGCCGCTCAATACAAGCCCATCACCGGGCCCACGTGTGCGGGAAAGCGGTTTTTGATGACGCCTGGCAGCGCCGCTTGCACAAAGGCGACGCCCAGGCCGCACAGTGCTGCCGTGACCATCAGCACGACGACGCCGCTAGGCCAAGCGCGCAGCGCGCAACCAACCGCCAGCAGCGCCAGCGAGATCAGCACCACCCTGGGCACGCCCAGGCGCTGCTGCACCGCAGGACCGGCCCACGCACCCAAGCCCATCAGCAGCATAGGCAAGAGCGTAAGCCACGCCAAGCCGCGCAGCTTGAGCCCTGTAGAGGCTGAAATGTCTTGCGCAAGCGGGCCCACCGCCGTCAAGAACGGACGCAGGATGAGTGCTGCCAGAACGATGACTGCCAGCAGCAGTGCCCGCCTGCCCGGCAACCTGTCGGTCTCACTGGCCGCCTGCTCCATCGCCTCGCGCGAGCGCTCGAAGCCTGCAGCGGTCTCGGGCGGCGACACGGGTGTGGACTTTCTAGGGGCCATCAGGCACTGGGCGCTGCGGCGGACGTGGCTCGGCCGTAAAGCTGCGCGGCGGTAACGCCGGTCTCGAGCTGGGTCATAGGCAAAGGTGGTGGCGTTAGCGAGACGCCCATCGCCCGGTAAGCCGCTTCGCTGGAGAAGCCATAGGGCGCTGCATCTTCGTTGTCAAACGCATAAAACACGTCCTGCACGCCGCTCATCACCATCGCGGCAAGGCACATGGGGCAGGGCAGGCCGCTGGCATACACCGTGCAGCCGCTCAGCCGCTCAGCCGCGTTTCGCGCAATTACGTTCCGGCAGCGCGCAGCGCCTGCATTTCGGCGTGGCTGGTGGGATCGCTGGTTTGCACGAGCCGATTAACACCCGTTGCCAGTACCGTTCCGTCGCGCACCAGTACGGCACCGAATGGGCGTCCACCTTGTGCGTGGTTCATGGCAGCGAGGCGCACTGCCTCACGAAGAAAGTCGGCGTGTTGTTTCATTTGACTTAATCCTGTGAAAGTGGCGCTCTTGCGCTGCAAATGGCGCGAACAAACGCGGTCTTGTCCGGCACTGTGGCGTAGCGGTGGCGGTTAGCTTGAATGACAGGACGACCCATCAGTGTCGCCGTTCCCCGCTTCAAAGGACCACACCATGCCCGCACCTGCACCGATGCCAACACCCTTGCCACCCATTCAGACCCCCCCGATTGACAAGCCGCCGAGCCCTGGTTGGGTGCCGGAGCCCCCGGTAACTGAGCCCCCCCCCGGCCCGGCCGACTCGCCAGTAATGGACCCGCCCCCGCTGCAATAGCCGCCAGCTAAAGCACCCCTGCAGCGCGTAACTGCGCGATACGCTGCGCATCAAGGCCCAAATCGCACAGCACCTCCGCGGTGTGCTCGCCCAATGCTGGCGGTGCGCGGCGCAGCGCCGACGGGTGGGCAGAAAGTCGTATAGGGCTCGCCACTCCATCTACCTCAGCAACGCCATCGCCCGCATGGCGTTGCTGCCGCACCCGCAGGCCGCGTGCCCGTACCTGTGCGTCGTCGAAGGCCTGTGCAACCGTATTGATGGGGCCGCACGGCACGGCTCGTTTCTCCAACAGGGAGATCCAGTCGGCCGTCGCCCGTGTGCGGGTCACGGCTTGGATCGATGGAACTAGGCTGGCGCGGTTTGTGACCCGCAGCGTGTTGGTGGCGTAGCGCGTGTCTTGCGCCCAATGCGGCTCGCCTGCCGCCTCGCAAAAGCGCGCGAACTGACCATCGTTGCCCACGGCCAGCAGCATGGAGCCATCCCGGGTCTCAAAATCCTGGTACGGCACAAGGCTGGGGTGCGTATTGCCCTGCCTACCCGGTGCCGTGCCCGTCGCCAAAAAGCCCGCGCCCTGGTTGCCCAGCATGGCCATGCCCACGTCCAGCAGCGCCATATCAATATGCTGCCCCGCGCCGGTGCGGGCACGCGCATGCAAGGCCGCCAGGATGGCGCTGGACGCGTACACGCCGGTGAACAAATCCACCACTGCTATGCCCACGCGCAGCGGCCCGCCGCCGGGCTCGTCGTCGGGCCGGCCGGTAACGCTCATGATGCCGGTCATGGCCTGGATCATCAGGTCATAGCCGGCGCGCTCGGCATACGGGCCGGTTTGCCCGAAACCGGTCACCGAACAATAGATGAGCTTTGGATTTAGCTCGGCCAGCGCTGCGTAGTCAAGCCCGTAGCGAGCCAGGCCACCCACCTTGAAGTTCTCCACCAGTACGTCGGCCTGCAGCGCCATTTGGCGAATCAACTGTTGCCCATCGTCCGTCGCCATGTCGATAGTGACCGAGCGCTTATTCCGGTTGCAGGCGGTGAAATAGCTGGCTTGCTCAGTGTCGTTGCCCTGTGCGTCTTTCAGAAACGGAGGCCCCCAGTGGCGCGTATCGTCGCCCACGCCCGGTCGCTCGATCTTCACCACATCAGCGCCTAGGTCCGCAAGGATCTGGGTACACCACGGACCGGCCAGCACGCGGGAAAGGTCCAACACTTGGATGCCCGCCAAAGCACCACTATCACTCTGTTGTGAGATCATGTATTTTGCTATTTCATAGATAGCTTCTAGTGCTTATGCAATAAGCGCTAGAGGCCTAAAACACTATAAATATCGACGCTTCGGTAACAGCCGTGCGCCAGGCCACCGGGTGCATCTCAGGCGCATCGCTAGGTTTCCTGGCGGGTGCGCTAGCGAAGCAATGGCGCGGTTGCACCGAAGCTGCCTCCTTAGTTTGCAAACGCCGCAATGCCGGTGATTGCACGGCCCAAAATCAGCGCGTGCACGTCGTGCGTGCCCTCATACGTGTTCACGACCTCAAGGTTAACCAAGTGGCGCGCCACGCCAAATTCATCGCTGATGCCGTTGCCGCCCATCATGTCGCGCGCCAGGCGAGCAATGTCCAGCGCCTTGCCGCAGCTGTTGCGTTTGATGATGGAGGTGGCTTCGACCGACGCGGTGCCTTCGTCCTTCATGCGGCCCAAACGCAGGCAAGCTTGTAAGCCCAGTGCAATGTCGGTCTGCATATCGGCAAGCTTTTTCTGGATCAGTTGGTTGGCGGCCAAAGGACGGCCAAACTGTTTGCGGTCCAGCGTGTACTGGCGCGCGGTGTGCATGCAGAACTCGGCTGCGCCCAAAGCGCCCCACGCAATACCGTAGCGCGCACTGTTCAAACAGGTGAACGGGCCTTTGAGGCCTTGCACCTCGGGAAAAGCGTTTTCTTCTGGCACAAACACCTTGTCCATCACGATCTCGCCGGTCACACTGGCGCGAAGGCCCACCTTGCCGTGGATGGCCGGGGCTGACAGGCCCTTCATGCCCTTGTCTAGAATAAAGCCGCGAATCGGCCCGGTTGCGCCGCCCTCGGACACTTCTTTGGCCCAGACCACAAACACGTCGGCCACCGGGCTGTTGGTGATCCACATCTTGGAGCCCGACAACTCATAACCTCCATCCACCTTTTTGGCGCGGCTGCCCATGCTGGCGGGGTCCGAGCCGGCATCGGGCTCGGTCAGGCCAAAGCAGCCAATCCACTCGCCGGTGGCGAGCTTCGGCAGGTATTTCTGGCGCTGTGCTTCCGTGCCGAATTCGTGGATCGGCACCATCACCAGCGAGCTTTGCACGCTGGCCATGGAGCGGTAGCCGGAATCAACTCGCTCCACTTCGCGCGCGATCAGCCCATAGGCTACGTAGTTCAGTCCAGGGCCGCCGTACTGTTCTGGAATGGTTGGGCCCAGCAGGCCTAGCTCGCCCATCTCTCGAAAGATGGTGATGTCCATCTTCTCTTGGCGAAACGCATCAAGTACGCGCGGTGCCAGCTTGTCCTGGCAATAAGCGGCAGTGGCGTCGCGCACCATGCGCTCGTCATCGCTGAGTTGCTGGTCGAGCAAAAAAGGGTCATCCCAATGAAAAGCTGCGTGGGCCATGAAATCTCCGGTGAGGTCGTTGGAAAAGTGCTTTGGCGCAAATCAGGTGTGCTGAGTTTTCAAAACATCTTTGGTCGATAGAGCATCGTATGCCTGAGTCATGCGCAAATCAAACGACTATCCGTCATCCAGTTATGCAACTATTGCAAGTCTGGTGGTGCTCGTCGCACAATACGGTGCCCACGGCCTTGCCGTTCTTTCATCTGCCATGCGCCGCGCACTCCCCTCCACCCAAGCTCTGGCCTGTTTTGATTCCGCTGCCCGGCATGAAAGCTACACCCGCGCGGCGCAAGAGCTGGCGCTGACGCAAAGCGCGGTATCGCGCCAAATCACGGGACTGGAAGGGTTCCTGGGTGTAGCGCTGTTCAAGCGCACCCGGCATGGTGTGGCGCTGACCCCTGCTGGCCGGCAGTACGCTCGCCAAATTGCCTCGCGCTTGCAGGCGTTGGAGCGCGACACGCTCGATGTCATCGCCCACCAAGGCCAGGGCGGTGCCTTGCATTTGGCCGCCGTGCCCACCTTTGCTACGCGCTGGCTGATTCCGCGTTTGCCCCAGTTTGCGGCCCTGTATCCGGACATCGTGGTGCACATCGACACCCGCACGCGGCCGTTTCTGTTTGCCGATACCGGCTTTGACGCCGCTCTCTACGCTGGTACGGCCGATCAAACGGCGCAGTGGCCGGGGACCGATGCGCATTTGCTGATGCACGAAAGCGTGCTGCCCGTGTGCAGTCCGCGCTTGCTTCAGGACGCGAGTGCGCGCGGACGTGGGCGCGCCCAGCCTACGGTCTCGGCCGATGCGCTGGCAAACCTTCCCCTGTTGCAGCAAAGCACGCGCCCGTACGCGTGGCGTCAGTGGTTCGATGCGAGTGGCGCCGCCGCGCCTCGCGCCCTGAGCGGCCCACGCTACGAACTCTTTTCCATGCTCGCGGTGGCTGCTGCGCAAGGTTTGGGCGTGGCGCTGATGCCGCCCATGCTGATCGAGGCCGAGCTGGCGCGCGGCGAATTGGTGGCTGCCTCCACGCAGGCGCTGCGGGGCGAGCGGGCGTACTACCTAGTCAAACCTGCGCAAAACAGGGGCAGCTTGGCACTGCAGGCGTTTTTGCCTTGGCTACTAGCGCAGGCGCAGGGCTAAGGTCGTTTCTCTGCAGGCACGCAGGCCGCAGTCGCTTGCGGCGACGCAACACGCCGTGATCGGCCGCTTTTCCTACAGACACCCGGCTGCTTCCCCCGTTAGCCTCACGCTCGCCACAAGGCGGCAACGCGCCGCCCGTGGCGTATCTCAAAAGGACGCGAATGTACGGAATTACGGCGGTGCGCTTCGAATCCTCCAGCGCGCCGCGCATTAATGAGGTCTTGATGGGCTTGCTGACCGAAGATGGTCAGAACTGGGACTTGGCCCCGGCTCCCGTCCCTCTCAAAGAAGTGATCGATCGGTTGCTCGAAGGCGATGCCATCGTCGCAGTGCGCGAGGAATCTGGCGGACTACTGGTATGCAGCGCGCCAGCCTCCCTTCAGGTGCAAGACAGTCAGCATGGCGGTTGGGAGGAAAGCATTGCCTTCGAAGAAGACGATGCTGCCTCGCACGCACCGGGCCTGCTCGATCTGCCTCATTTTTAAACTGCTGCTTTGAAAGGAATCAAAAGAAATGGACCACTCTGCTACCCCGGTCAAGGACCACCCGACTGTTGATGAGCTTGAAGCCCTCAAGAGCCTCGAGATTGATGGCATGAGCCTGCCAGAAGCCTTGCACCGCCACCTATCGGGTCGGCTGCTGGAGAACCACCTTGTGCAACTCGACGCCCGTGGAGAATTTGTCATCACCGACAAAGGCCGGGAGCTGATACGCCGGCAGGACAGTTAAGCAGCTAGGAAATCGATTGTTTGGTATGAAAGAGCCTCGGCGGTCGTGAGCAACACAAGATGTCTTCTACTGCGCTGCTCACATCCACAGCCGGTAGACACATAACGGCTCATTGTGCTCAAACCGCTGCGCGAGCCCGGTTGGTGAAAAGCCAGTAATGCAGCGCATGAGGTGGGACTGATGGGCAAAGCCCCCTCCGCGCGTCAGTGCCGCCCGATCCAGCGGGTCACCCGCCTGGTGCCGATCGCGCGCGCGGCGACGAACAGACTTTCGGTACCAACCCGTGACTGTCGAGCCTGCAGGGACCGACTGTTGTAGTTCTCCACTCAGCCAGCGCCCCTATCAATCCGCGGCGCGTCCTAGGGCTCCCGAATCACTCGCGCAGCCGCCGTAGGCCGGCCGATGACCGCCCGGACGCCCGACCCTTCGGCTACGTTCGCGGGTCTGGATTTGATGTGGCACATGGGGCGCGACATGTTGAACGCTCAAGCGCAATGGAAGCGCCGCTTTGGCGACGTAGCGCACTTGCCCCTAGTTCACGAGCACCAAATCATCGTCTCCGACCCTGAACGGGTGCGCCAGCTGCTGGTCACGCAACACGCGGCGCTGATTCGCTGGGAGAGAGGCATTCAGGCGTTTTCGCAGTTGCACGGGCGTGGGGTTTTGGTGGCTGAAGGCGCTGCCCGGCGTGCGAAGCGCCGAGCGCTACAGCCCGCATTCACGCCCAATGCGGTGCACTAGGTAAGCAAGGCAAGCGACCGCGAGTTTTACTGGCCGGCGAGTTGGCCAGACATCATTGCCGTGGAAGCGCCGAAAACGTGAGGCGTTGCGTTGTCTGCACGAGCGGGTCCAGCGCCAGGTAAATGAGCGCCAAGCCGCGCCACCGCGAGCCTGGCCCGACGACTTGCTCACGCGGCTGCTTGAGCTTCATGCGTGAGAGCCTGCCACCTGGACGCTGAAGGCGTCGCGCGACGAGTGCATGACGGTTTTCTGGCAGGCTACGAAACCGTCGCGGCGACGCTTACCTGGCGGGCTTGGTGCATGGCACGCACCCGAACGCACACAGCGTGCAGCACGTTAAGTGCAATCCCCCGCGTACCAGGTGTTGGCGACCGTGCGGCGCTACCGTTCCTTGTTAGCGCCTGGCAAGAAGCTATGCGCCTCTATCCTGCTGCGCCCATGTTGATTACGTGCCGTGCGGTGTGCCCCGTCACGCTTGAACCGTGGCGGCTCGCAAACGCGGCAGCTACGAAAAACGCAACGCCGGAGGCCGTCAGCGGGGCGTACAGGAACCGAGAGGTGCACCGACCGCCAGGTCAATTCGTGCGCAGCTGGGCTGACTTCAGCTACCCGGTCCGCACCAATTTTGGTGCGGTGAAGTCACCGCCTTTTCGTGCTGCGATGCGAAGGGCAAGATAGTGTTCTATCGATGGGCCTGCAAACGAATCGCGAGCCCGTTCATGGGCAGCGGTAGCGGTACCGGAACTGGTGCAATTTGCGCATCGGTGCCTGAGCGCAGTATTTGCTGCACCAGAGGATGCATCACCTTGCGCTCGGTACTGATGGCGTAGTAATGCTCCTGAACGCCCTCGCACGCGCCAATAAGTTTGACCTGGCTGCGTTTTAGCAATTCCTCCTCCGCTGCCAACGCTGCGGGGAAAACCCCCAGGCTTGTGCTGCCAAAAGTCTCCAGCAACGCGCTGTCCTCAATTTCACCCACAACCCGCGGGCGCAAGCCGTTGTGCAGCAGCCACCGATCCAGGAGACCGCGCACCATGGAATGGGTGGTGGGTAGCAATACCGGCACATGCTGTAGCGAATCAGGGAAACCTTGGTGTGCTTCTTGCCACCAGTGCGGCGAGCCGTACCAGCCGATGTCTGAAGATCCCAAAGAATGGCTGTGTACTTTGAGCTGCGAGTTGCTGGGAGCCGGGTGGTCGGTCAACACGACGTCTAGCTTGTGCAATACCAAATCGGCCAGCAGGTCGGCCATTTCACCGTCATCACACATTAGCCGCAGGTTGGGCACACACAGCACTGGTTGCAGCAGGCGGCGCACCTCGAGCTTGGGCAATCCGTCGGCAATTCCCACCGCAAGCCGCAAAGACGGCGCTTGGACGGTGGCCAGTACTTGCTCAGGAAGTGCCTGAGAGAGTTGAAAAATATGCTCTGCCTGCTGAAGCGCCACAGTGCCAGCCTCGGTCAGCGCCAGCCCACGCCCGGCCGGGCGCAGCAGTTGGCAACCCAGGTCGCGCTCCAGCAAGCGCACCTGCGCGCTAACGGTCTGCACCGCCATGTTCAACCGTTCGGCCGCGCGAGACATGCTGCCCTCCTTAGCTACGACCCAGAAGTAGTACAGATGACGGTGATTGAAAACCAAACTCATGTTCAGATAATAAAGGAATTAGGTTGCCGTATTTTCTGCTTTTTTCGATGCGTTGAAAGTTCTAAGGTGTGAACCTCAAACCCACAAACGCCTTTTGCTTTCCCAATTTCAGGACATTGATTCGAAATGACCCACTCCTTTTCTCTTCGCTCTGCTGCAGCTACCGTCATTGTTGTAGCTACGGCTGCGTTGATGGTGCCTTCCATGGCGCATGCCAAACGAATGGGCAGTACCAAGTCTGGTCCTTCCAGCATGAAGAGGGCACCGACTACGGCACCCCCGGCTGCCGCTAAGCCTGCCGCAGCTCCTGCAAATGCCGCCGCGCCCGCATCGTCGGCTCCCGTGTCGTCGGCACCTGCGGGACCGGGTCGAGGCATGGGGTCCACGCTGGGCGCTGCGGTCGTCGGAGGTGTGGTCGGGTCTATGGCTGGGAGTGCTCTGGCAGGCAGCATGTCGTCAGATAAGGACGCTGCCAAGGCCAAAGAAGCAGAAGCCGTTGCTGCGGAAAAAGAAGCGCAGGACTTGCAACTTAAGGCCGATGAAGCCAAGGCCAAGGCGCAAGCCGCACGCGCATCTGCCAGTTAAGAAGAGATAGAGCGATCCCATCGCACCCGCTTGATCCATTCAACCCTCAAAGGAGAAGTCATGAACGAACGTATTCCGACTTACGGCTCGCAAACCGGAGCCGCCATTTCCGTAGAACGCAACCAGGTGTTGCGCAACACCTATTGGCTTTTGGCTCTGTCCATGGTGCCAACTGTGCTGGGCGCGTGGACGGGCGTTGCCACCGGCCTTACCTCCGCTTTGTCTCCCGGCATTGGTTTGGTGCTGTTTCTTGGTGGGGCTTTCGGCTTCATGTTTGCCATCGAGAAAACAAAGAATTCAGCGGCCGGCGTGTTTGTGTTGCTGGCCTTCACGTTCTTTATGGGGCTGATGCTCTCGCGCCTGGTCGGCAGCGTGCTGGGCCTGGCCAATGGCGCTGAACTGATCATGACGGCCTTCGCCGGTACTGGGGCGGTGTTTCTGGGCATGGCCAGCCTGTCGTCCGTGATCAAGCGTGATCTCTCGGCGATGGGAAAGTGGCTTTTTATTGGCGCGCTTCTCATTCTGGTGGCAGGCATCGCCAATGTGTTTCTGAAGTCGGGTGCGCTGATGATCACGATCGCAGTGCTGGCAGTGGGCGTTTTCACCGCGTTCATCTTGCACGACCTCAAGCGCGTGCGGGACGGCCTGGAGACGAACTACATCACGGCGACTCTGGGTGTGTACCTGAGCCTGTTCAACGTGTTTCAGGCCCTGCTGATGCTGCTGGGTATTGGTGGAGGTCGAGAGGAGTGAAGGTGTCTCCCGAAGAAACCCGAGCCATTCTCACGCTGTGTTTGTTGGCGTCCTTTGCCGATGGTGAAAAGCACGCGCGGGAGCGAGATGAAATTAAACGCGTCGCGCAAAACTTTTCTAAAGAGGACGCGGTCCATCTCTCCACGCTCTACCAGGACGTGCTGATGCAGCGCGTCACCTTGCCCGACGTGGTCGGGCGGTTGCAGAGTGTAGAGACGAAACGGCTCGGCTACGAAATGGCGGTTTGCGTGTGCGACGCTGACGGGACGTTGTCGGACGCCGAACAGCGCTTTCTGGCCGAGACTAGGGTGGCGCTTGGGCTTGACGCTAGTGCATCGGCTGCTTTTGTGCAGGAGGCGCAGGCCATTGCTGCGCAGCCCGTTAGCGGGGTGCCGCCTGCTGGTGTTGGTGATGGTGTTGGCACTGTTGCTGCATTGGGCCTGCAAGCGGGTGTTAACGAAGCAGATCTCGATAGCGCCATTCTCAACGCGGCCATTCTTAACGGTGCGCTTGAGTTGCTGCCTGAGACCCTGTCGACCATGGCGATCATCCCGCTGCAGATGAAATTGGTCTGGCGCATCGGCAAGGCCTATGGATTTGAGCTCGATACGGGGCATATCAAAGATTTCTTGGCGACCGTTGGAGTCGGATTGACATCGCAGTACCTGGAGCAGGCCGGCCGAAAGCTGCTGGGTGGATTGCTCGGCAAAGTGGGCGGCGGCTTGTTGCGCGGTGTGGGCCAACAGGCCGTCAGCACCGGTATGAGCTTTGCGACCACCTACGCTCTAGGTCAAGTCGCCAAGCGCTATTACGCGGGCGGACGCTCGCTTTCGACGCAGATGTTGAAGGACACCTACGCGAGTACTGTACAGCGCGCCCAGGGTCTTGGAGCCCAATACATGCCAAAAATCCAGGCAAAAGCCAAAACACTGGATGCGCGCAGTGTGCTGTCGATGGTGCGCGGTGCGTGAAAGCGCACATATAAACCCTCTCGACACCAACCGGCCCACCTGTAGAAGGACTGCAGGGCTGCGTGTGGCTGTAGCGCATTTGCGTCTATGCCGTGAATAAACTGTCAGTAGAACGATTTCGCAATGACAACCCTTGATAGCCAACGCCTGACGCCCTCGGACCACACAGCGTTACAGCGGTTTCTTGAGCGCGCCGATGTGCAACGGGTGGTCTTGGGGCTCATCATGCTCAATGCTGTCGTGCTTGGGCTGGAGACCTCCGACACGCTGATGGCGCGCTATGGCGCATGGCTTCAGGTGGTCGACCAGGCGCTATTGGCCTTTTTCGTACTGGAGATAGGTCTTCGGCTGATTGCCTGGCGCAGCGCGTTTTTCCGCGATCCGTGGAGCGTGTTCGATTTTCTGGTGGTTGCTATTGCTCTGGTTCCGGCTGTTGGCCCATTTGGGGTATTACGAGCCTTGCGCGTGCTGCGCGTGCTGCGCGTGCTCACCATAGTGCCGTCCATGCGCCGGGTTGTTGGTGGGCTGCTGGCGGCCTTGCCCGGTTTGGCGTCGATCGCCATGGTGCTGCTACTTGTTTACTACGTCTTCGGAGTGATCGCGACGCAACTGTTTGGCGACCGCTTTCCCGACTGGTTCGGTACGTTGGGCCGTTCTCTCTACACGCTGTTTCAGGTCATGACGCTGGAAAGCTGGTCCATGGGAATCGTGCGACCATTGATGGAGGTTTTTCCGTACGCGTGGATGTTTTTCATTCCGTTCATTCTGGTCGCAACGTTTACGATGCTCAACCTTTTTATCGGCGTTATCGTGAGCGCGATGCAGAGTTTCACCACTTCGGAAACTGAGGCAACCATCACTGCGGTGGATCGTGCACGCGACCATGTAGAGTTCGACTTGCACGCAGAAATGCGCGTGTTGCGGCTCGAGCTTGCAGAACTCAAGGACATGCTGCGCGCGCAGGAGCGTGGAGTCAGCGGATAGAAAGGCGCAAGCGATGCTGTGATACTGCAGCGTCTTTCCGCGACGGCCTAACGTATCCTCGAAATCCGGCCTAGCGAAACGCGCGAGCGAAGCGGGCCGTTACTTTCTAAATGCAGCTTCTTTTTCCGAGAATTTACGGACTCGGCAGCGTTACTCCAACTGGTCGAGCCCCATGGCCTGGCGCTTGCGGTCTACGTGATATGCCGTCAAGACTTGGGTGGCCACCAAATCGACGCTTGGTCGTGTGACTCCCTGCTTGTCGGTCCAAACCTTGGGTGTCAGGCTTCCAGCCAGAGCGACTGAATCGCCATCGTCTAATGCCAATAAAGCTGCACAAGGCTCAGCGTCAAAGGCAATGACGTTCACAAACAAGCCTTCACCGTCACCGCCTGCCGCGCGGACCTTTGCTACCGCAAACAGTTTGCCGGACTTGTCCGTGCGCTCGCCAGGCTGCCCATAAACCTTGCCTGCAATTAAGCCGTCAATCATGTGTTTTTCCTATGCCCTCGTCGGGCGATAAAGAGCGGGCCCCGGTTTAGTAGGCATTCGTGTGCACGAGGCGTTCAAGAGGGAAAGGTGCGAACCCATAGCCTATAGCCCGCAGCGGTGAGAATGATCGCCGACGCTAAAACTACAGGTTTCACCAAACATCTGCTCATCGCTCTGTTGAATTTTCACCACTCGAAAACTAGACCAATTTCTGCCGCCCGATTTTCTGCAGATGCAGGCACCGCGTTAGCCAAACATCCGCCCTCATCATTTACAAGCGCGCATTAGCGAAGTCGTACACCGCTTTGCCCTGTCAGAGCACCGCCGAAATCGGGCTGTAATGCGCTTCCTGTGTGAAGCGTCAGATAACAAAAAACCCGCAGAGCTATTGCCCAGCGGGTTGTGAAGGCTTTCGCCAGGTTTTATCTATTCCAGATGGTGCCCGGGGCCGGAATCGAACCGGCACTCCTTTCGGAGGGGGATTTTGAGTCCCCTGCGTCTACCAATTTCACCACCCGGGCATCGTGAGTGCAGCCGCAAATTATGGCACAGTAGCGAACATGAAAGCGCCAATGAAATACCCCACGATTGAGGACACGGTAGGCCGTACGCCGTTGGTGGCCTTGCAGCGCATTGGCGCGGTAGGCAATGCAGAGCGGCGCAATGTCTTGTTGGGCAAGCTCGAAGGCAATAACCCTGCGGGCTCGGTGAAAGACCGGCCAGCGCTTTCCATGATCCGGCGGGCGGAAGAGCGCGGCGACATCAAACCTGGCGATACCTTGGTGGAGGCGACATCCGGCAACACGGGTATTGCACTGGCAATGGCGGCAGCAATTCGTGGTTACCGAATGGTGCTGGTGATGCCGGAGGACGGATCAGCCGAGCGCGCGCAAGCCATGAAGGCGTTTGGTGCCGAGCTGATACTGACCCCCAAAAGCGGCGGCATGGAATACGCACGCGACTTGGCTGCGAGCATGCAGCAACAAGGCAAAGGCCATGTGCTGGACCAGTTCGGCAACGAGGACAACCCGCGCGTGCATTACGAGACCACCGGCCCCGAACTGTGGGAGCAAACCGGCGGGCGCATTACCCATTTCGTCAGTGCCATGGGGACGACGGGCACCATCACCGGTGTCTCGCGCTACCTGAAAGAAAGGAACCCAAACGCGGTGATCATTGGCGCGCAGCCGCAGGAGGGCTCGCGCATCCCTGGCATTCGCAAATGGCCCGAGGCGTACATGCCGGCCATCTACGACGGCAAGGCGATTGACGAATTGATGCTGGTGGGCCAGGACGACGCTGAGGACATGTGCCGGCGTCTCGCAGCGGAAGAGGGTATTTTTGCGGGAATTTCGGCCGCCGGTGCCTGCTGGGTTGCGCAGCAGATTGCGCTGCGCGAGCATGATGCGACCATCGCTTTCATTGTGTGCGATCGCGGTGACCGGTACATGTCTACGGGCGTGTTCCCTGTCTAAACTTTAATAAAAATAGGCCGCTATCGCTTGTGCAGTAACGGTTTATAGCTATTAATAAAGAAGCAATGCAGTACCAGACCAGCTTTTGTTCCCACTGCGCAACGCCGTTAGCGCGCATTGCGGTGCTGGAAGATGCCGGCCAGGTGGAGCGACTTCGTTGCCCGGCCTGCGGCTGGACGCACTGGAACAACCCGATTCCTGTGCTGGCTGCCGTCGTAGAAGTGCGTGGCCAAATTTTGCTCGCACGCAACGCTGCTTGGTCGGGGCCCATTTATGCGCTCATTACCGGATTTATGGAAGCGGGGGAAACGCCGGAACAAGGCATTGCGCGCGAGGTAAAAGAAGAAACAAGCTTGGACGCGCAATCTGTTCGCCTCATTGGCGCGTATGAGTTCATTCGCAAGAACCAGCTCATCATTGCGTACCACGTGGTGGCCGAGGGCGAAGTGAAACTGTCGCCCGAATTGGTGGATTACCGGCTGTACGATCCGGGGCAGCTGAAATGCTGGCCGTCCGGCACCGGGCAAGCGCTGGCCGATTGGCTGCGCAGCCAAGGGCACGAGCCCGTGTTTTTGACATACGAAGAAAATGCCGAGCGCCGCCGCAGCCTGGATGCGCCGCCGCAATCATCAGCCTGAGGATTGAGACCTATGGACATTCACACCGAAATAGACACCCGCGGGCTGAACTGCCCGTTGCCCATCCTGAAAGCCAAAAAAGCCTTGGCCACTATGGACAGCGGCCAAATTCTCAAAGTGGTGGCCACCGACAGCGGCTCGATGCGCGACTTTCAAGCCTTTGCCAAGCAGACTGGCAACGAGCTGGTCGACCAGCAAACCGAGGGCGAGGAATACATCCATCTGCTGCGCCGGCGCTGAACCTGCTTTGGCTCCTCCGCCTGCTCAGCCCGCCAGCGAGTGAACGGCGTTGAGCGATGGGATATTCAAGTTGAAGGCACCGTCGTCATCGACGGGGACACCGGTCGCCATGTACGTTGACTTGAACGGGCTGCTGCGCCGGGCTGGGCATGACGAGAAGTTCTGCTCATATGCTGCAATCGGCCCATAAATGCTCTGGCGCGTTGCTCTGCCATGCTGCTGAGCCACCGAGGCTCAAGCGGCGTGTCGGGTCCATCGCCGTAGCACACACGCCTTGGTCTCTACCGGGAAGCCCAAAATACTGCGTGCGTACGTACACGACTGGCTCATGGGATGTGCCGCGCAAGCGCTGGATATTCGCCAGCCCACCTTGTCGCAGCAGCCTGGAGTGCTACGAAAAGTGGGCGTCTAAACACCCGCCGTGACGGTAAAAACGTCTACTACCGTTTAGCAGACCCGCATTGCTGGAAATTATTGCCCTGCTTCATCGGCTGTACTGTCCCAAGGAATTCGCATGACCATTGACTGGAACCATTTCACGCCGATGACGGCTCTTTTAGGCGGATTGCTCATAGGTCTGGCTGCGGCCATCTTTATCCTGTTCACCGGCCGCGTGGCAGGAATCAGTGGGGTGCTGGGAGGCATGCTGACGGCGAAACGCGGCGACTTGGGTTGGCGCGCTGCGTTTGTGTTGGGGCTGGTGGGCGCACCGCTGGTCTATGCGGCGTTTGCGTCGGTGCCGACGCTGCAGATCGACGCCGGTAATGAAATGTTGGTCGTTGCGGGGCTGTTAGTCGGCATAGGCACCCGCTACGGTGCAGGGTGCACCAGCGGACACGGCGTATGCGGCGTTTCGCGCGCGTCACCCAGGTCGCTGGTGGCAACAGCCGTGTTTATGGGCATGGGCTTTGCGACGGTGTTTGTGGTGCGTCATTTGGTAGGTGTTTGAGGAGCAATGACATGAACGTGATCGCATCCCTGTTGGCTGGCTTGGTATTTGGGCTTGGCCTGATCGTGTCCGGCATGGCCAATCCGGCCAAGGTATTGGGTTTTCTGGATGTGGCAGGCCAATGGGACCCATCGCTCGCGCTGGTGATGCTGGGTGCCATTGCGGTCGGCACTGCCGCTTTTTCTTGGGCGGGCCACATGTCTGTGTCGCTGTTGGGCGCGCCCATGCGTTTGCCAACTTCAAAGAACATAGACCAGCGGCTGGTGCTGGGCAGTGCGATGTTCAGCGTGGGCTGGGGACTGGCGGGTTTTTGCCCGGGGCCGGCGCTGGTAGCGCTGGGCATGGGTCACACCAAGGCGCTGGTCTTTGTGGTCGCCATGCTGGCCGGCATGGCGGCATTTGAACTACTAGAGCACGCCCGCCGCACTCGTGCTTCTGGGGCGGTCTGAAAAACTCACAAGAAGGCCCCGGCGCGCGGCTCTACAAGGTCAGCGTTTTGAGGTATTCGCGGAACGTGTCGCCCACTTCCTCGTGTTCCAGCGCCAGTTCTACGGTGGCTTGCAAAAAGCCTTCCTTGCTGCCGCAGTCGTAACGCTTGCCTTCGTACTGGAACGCGTAGACGGCTTCGTTTTGCATCAGACGGCCAATGGCGTCGGTGAGCTGAATTTCACCACCCGCACCTTGCGGCTGGTTGCGAATTTCTTCAAAAATACCCGGCGTCAGAATGTATCGCCCGGCAATGCCCATGCGCGATGGGGCCTTGTCTGCGGTGGGTTTTTCCACAATGCGGTCAATACGCAGCAGCGGTCCGCCTGCCGGTTCGCCGGCGACGATGCCGTAGCGGTGCACCTGGCTTTCAGGCACTTCCTGTACGGCAATGACAGAGCGGCCTTGCTGGCGAAACGCTTGCGCCATTTGTGCCAGTACAGGGGTGCCGCCGACAGGGCCGCGCATCAGGTCGTCGGCGAGCAACACGGCAAACGGTTCGTTGCCCACCAGCGGCTCGGCGCACAGCACGGCGTGGCCCAGGCCAAGCGAGCGGGGCTGGCGCACAAAGGCGCAGTCCATGTCGTTAGGCATGACCGAGCGCACCATGCGCAGCAGCGGCGTCTTACCGGCGGCTTCCAGTTCGGCTTCCAGTTCGTACGCTGTGTCGAAATGGTCTTCGATGGCGCGCTTGCTGCGGCCGGTGACAAAGATCATGTGACGGATACCGGCCGCATAGGCTTCTTCCACCGCGTATTGAATGAGCGGCTTGTCCACCACCGGCAGCATTTCTTTGGGGCTGGCTTTGGTGGCTGGCAAAAATCGGGTGCCCAGGCCCGCCACGGGGAATACGGCTTTGCGAACGGTGGCGTGTGCGGAAGGGGGCATGACGGTCCTTGATGAAATGTTGAGGTAAAGGGGTTTAGCCGAGTCGCGCTAACTGGGCCTGAAGGCGCTCCAGCGTTTCACTGGCGTCGGCCATGCGTTTCTTTTCTTGCTCCAGCACCGCGGCGGGCGCCTTCGCAACAAAAACTGCGTTGGACATCTTGGCGCGCGCACTGGTCAGTTGACCTTCGATGCGGGCGCATTCTTTTGTCAGACGCGCGCGCTCGGCGTTGACGTCAATCTCCATGTGCAGGCACATGCGAGCGCTGCCGACCATGGCGACGGGCGCAGCTTGGGCGGCTTGCTGCCAGGCCGCTTCGTCGTCAAACACGCGTACTTCCGACAGCTTGCCCAGCGCTTGCAACACCGGCGCGGCACTGCGCAAAAAGTCGGCATCGCCCACGGCGTAGAGCGGCAGGCGCGTGGCAGGGGAGACGTTCATCTCGCTGCGCAGCGTACGGCAGGCGTCTACCAAGGCCTTAAGGCGGGCCACATGCGCTTCGGCTTCTGGATCGATTTTTTCAGGTTGCGACTCGGGGTAGGCGGTAATGCTGACCGATTGACCGGAAGTGCCCAGCGCCACCGGCGCGACGTTTTGCCACAGTGCTTCGGTGATGAAGGGAATGACAGGGTGGGCTAGGCGCAGCACGCATTCGAGCACCCGAATCAAAGTGCGGCGCGTGGCGCGCTGCTGGGCTGCGTTGCCATTCTGGATTTGCACCTTGGCGATTTCCAGATACCAATCGCAAAACTCGTTCCAGACAAAGTCGTAGACCGTGTTGGCTACGTTGTCGAGGCGGTATTCGGCAAAGCCTTTGGCGACATCGGCTTCTGCTTTTTGCAGCGCCGAGACGATCCACCGGTCGCAGGCGCTCAGTTCCAGCGCGTCGGGCTGGGCGTCCACACCGCAGTCATAGCCTTCGCAGTTCATCAGCACAAAGCGGCTGGCGTTCCAGAGTTTGTTGCAGAAGTTGCGGTAGCCCTCACAGCGCTTGGAGTCAAAGTTGATGCTGCGGCCCAGCGACGCGAGCGCCGCGAAGGTAAATCGCAGGGCGTCCGCACCGTAGGGCGGGATGCCATCGGGAAATTCTTTTTCGGTCTGCTTGCGCACCTTGGGTGCTGTTTCAGGCTTGCGCAGGCCGGTGGTGCGTTTGTCCAGCAGCGGTGCGAGCGAAATGCCGTCGATCAGGTCGACCGGATCGAGCACGTTGCCTTCCGATTTGCTCATCTTCTTGCCCTGCGCATCGCGCACCAGGCCGTGGATGTAGACATGCTTGAACGGCACACGCCCGGTGAAGTGCGTGGTCATCATGATCATTCTGGCGACCCAGAAAAAGATGATGTCGTAGCCGGTGACGAGTACGGAAGAGGGTAGGTACAGGTCGTAATCGTTGGTGGCGCCGGGCTGGGCGGCGGCGTCTGGCCAGCCCATGGTGGAGAAGGGTACGAGCGCTGAGGAATACCAGGTGTCGAGCACGTCTTCATCGCGGCGCAATGTTTTTCCGGGCGCCTTGGCTTGCGCCTCTGCTTCGTTGCGCGCCACGATGACGTTGCCGTATTCGTCGTACCACGCGGGGATTTGGTGGCCCCACCACAACTGGCGGCTGATGCACCAATCCTGTATGTTGTTCATCCACTGGTTGTAGGTGTTGACCCAGTTTTCGGGCACAAACTGCACGTCGCCATTGGCCACGGCATCGATGGCTTTCTGGGCGATGGATTTGCCGGTGGCATCACCGTCGCCCACTTTGCGCATCGCCACAAACCACTGGTCGGTCAGCATGGGCTCGATCACCTGGCCGGTGCGGGTGCAGATAGGCACCATCAGCTTGTGCTTCTTGATTTCGACCATCGCGCCCGCTTCTTCAAGGTCCGCCACGACGGCTTTGCGGGCCACAAAGCGATCCATGCCGCGGTACTTTTCCGGGGCGTTGTCGTTGATGGTGGCTTGCAATGTGAGCACGCAAATCATGGGCAGCTTGTGGCGCTGACCCACGGCATAGTCGTTCTGGTCGTGCGCGGGCGTGACCTTCACCACGCCGGTGCCAAAGGCCTTGTCGACATAGTCATCGGCAATCACCGGAATCTCGCGTCCCACCAGTGGCAGCGTGACGGTCTTGCCGATCAGGTGGGCGTAGCGTTCGTCCTCGGGGTGCACCATCACGGCCACGTCGCCCAGCATGGTCTCCGGGCGTGTGGTGGCCACGACCAATTGGCCTGAACCATCAGACAGCGGGTAGGCGATGTGCCATAGCGAGCCGTCTTTTTCTTCGCTCTCCACCTCGAGGTCGGACACGGCCGACTGTAGTTTGGGGTCCCAGTTCACCAGCCGCTTGCCGCGGTAAATCAGGCCCTGTTCATACAGCTTGACGAAGGTGTCGGTAACCACGGTGGACAGCTTGGGGTCCATGGTGAAGTATTCGCGGCTCCAGTCCACGCTGTCGCCCATGCGGCGCATTTGCGTGGTGATGGTGTTGCCGCTTTTTTCTTTCCATTCCCACACCTTGGCGACAAAGTTTTTGCGCGACACGTCGGGCGTAGGGCCCATGTCGTGGCGGCTGATGCCCAATTCTTGCAACTGGCGCTCGACCACGATTTGCGTGGCAATGCCGGCGTGGTCAGTACCCGGAATCCACGCGGTGTTGAACCCGCGCATGCGGTGGTAGCGCGTGAGGCTGTCCATGATGGTCTGGTTGAACGCATGGCCCATGTGCAGCGTGCCCGTCACATTGGGTGGCGGCAGCTGGATGGCGAAGTCGTGGCCCTGGGCATGCGCCTCAGCGCTGGGCTCGCCCGTGCCGCGAAAACCTGCGACGCCATAGCCTCGGCGCTCCCATTCAGGCCCCCACTGCGCTTCAAGCGCGGCGGGCTCGAAGGATTTGGACAGGGATTGCAGGCCGGGTTGGGAAACGGTGTCGGTCATGGTCATGAAAAACGGCATCCGCGTGGATGCCGTGCAGGGCAGGAGGGAAAGCTACCGCAAGCGGAAGAGGGTGATGACCTTGATTTTAAGCCCTGCAGGTACTCCTGGATAGATAGCTGTAAGCCCATACTGAATAAGCGCTAGAGGCCGATTTGTTACGCGGATTCAAGTACGAAGTGCGCGACTCTCTAGTGTATGAGGCGTCACTTCCACCTCATAAAACACCTCGTGCGGGGTGCGGTAACCCAGGCACTACTTGCGGGGCCGATGGTTCAGCGCGTACACCGCCTCATCGACCT